>NZ_LXWA01000032.1:0-47049 GCF_001652315.1 Psychrobacter sp. SHUES1
CTCACGCCATCGTAGTGTCACGGGGTTTATCACAAACTTGCTGTCAGGTTTGATTGCTTATTGCTGGTTTCCCTATAAACCCACCATCAAAAACATGCCTCAGCAGGGACAGGTAGCCATATTGTAAATAGTATCAATGAGTTACAATGTGGCTTATCCCGAACTGGGGTTTAGATAAGATACTTCATGCGAATGAATCTGAGGTCAATACTTTTCTTACAAAGCTAGACCATGGACAAGCTAACGGTGCAATATCTAACATGGTGCGTAAATCAAGTGACAGAGATATAGAAAATCTTCGTAATGGCGACTGGTTTTATTGAAAAGCTCGTAGTGTGCACCTAGCGCACCGATTAAAATTAAAGTTCAGACTAATTTATCATAAAATGGTCATTCAGAGGCGCGTTTTAGCCCCGACTGTAGCGGTATCCTGCTGGGTTGGGCAAGTTGCGGTGGCTAGAGTTTGAGGTAGTGTCGAGGTAACAGCAACATCTCAACTCGTGTCACCGCCTCGCCCAGACTGGCAGATATAAGCGAAAAGCGGGATTAGCTCCCCTACTTCTTAAAACTCAAATCCCAAACATAAAAAAGGTGAGCCGAAGCCCACCTTTTTTTATGTTTAAAACAATGATTTAAAACAACTTAAGCTATATCCTAACGCAACCAAGCGCGAGCGTTACGGAACATACGCATCCACGCTCCGTCCTCATCCCATGCTTCTGGTTTCCAGCTATGATTGTAGGCACGTAGCGTACGCTCAGGGTGCGGCATCATGATGGTGACGCGACCGTCGGTGCTACACAGACCCGTGACACCGCCGACCGAACCGTTCGGATTAAGCGGATAGGTCTCGGTTGGATGACCTTGGCTGTCGACAAAGCGCATGGCGAGCTGACCGTGTTTTGCCATACCGTCGATCTCGGTATTGTCCAGCGTGGCATAGCCTTCACCGTGCGCGACAGCGATTGGTAAGATACTATCTTGCATACCTTTGAACAAGATAGACTTGGTACGCTCGACTTTGACGTTGACCGTACGCGCCTCAAAGCGAGCAGATTTATTGGCAATAAATCTTGGAAAGTTTTCTGCGCCTGGGATGAGGTCTTTGAGCTGCGCCATCATCTGACAGCCGTTACAGACACCGAGTGAGAAAGTATCAGGACGGGCAAAGAAGCGCACAAACTGCATGCGCAATTCGTCATGGAACAAGATAGAGTTCGCCCAGCCAGAGCCTGCGCCGAGGACGTCACCATAACTAAAGCCACCACAAGCGACCAGACCGTCGAAGTCACGTAGATTAATACGACCTTCAAGTAAATCGCTCATATGGACGTCGACCGCTTCAAAGCCTGCTTGGGTAAAGCCTGCTGCCATTTCTGTCTGACCGTTGACGCCTTGCTCACGCAGGATAGCGACTCTTGGCTTACTTTCACGGCTAGCTAAATATGGCTCTTCAACTTTTTGATTGAGGTCAAAGTTTGGCGCAGCGATAAGTCCTTGATGGCTAGCATCAGAGATCAAGTCATATTCTTGCTGTACGCACGCTGGGTTGTCACGGCGACGGGCGATTTGATAGCTGACCTGACTCCACTCTTGTTGTAGCTCAGAACGCTTAAAGCGTAGCGTATCATCAACCATGAGTATTGGCGTTTGGATAATGAGGCTGTCTTCCTCACAGCTTTGACCGACGAGGCTTAGCATATCGCTGACGTTAAATTCTTCTGCCAATTGCATAAGAGCCGCGACGTTTTCTGGTAAGACTTGAATGACCGCGCCCAGCTCCTCACTGAATAACTGACCGAGTAAATTTTTATCGTCCAATGACAGCTTGATACCTTGTCGACTGGTGAATTGCATCTCTGCAATCGTTGCTAGCAAACCACCATCACCGATATCGTGATAAGCACTAATAACGCCTTGCTCGTTACCCGCTTGGATAAAGTTAAAGAAGTCGATTAAATCGCTTGGTTTATCGAGGTCAGGACACTCATTGCCCAATTGGCTTGCCGTTTGCGCAAGGATTGAACCGCCAAGGCGCAGTTTACCTTTTGATAAATCAATACGGTAGAAGGCGCTATCACCATTTATTAGCTCAGGCGTAAGCGTTTTTACCACGTCAATAACAGGCGCAAAAGCAGTAATCACGAGGCTCATTGGCGAAACGACTGATTTATCAGTGCTACCGTCTTCGTTGCTATCTGTCCAGTTGGCACGCATGGATAGCGAATCTTTACCAACTGGGATAGCGATACCCAATGCTGGGCATAGTTCTTCACCGATCGCATGTACGGCGTCAAACAATGCAGCGTCCTCATTGTCATCGCCACAAGCGGCCATCCAGTTTGCTGACATGGTGATGTCTGATAACTGGTTAATACGCGCGCCAGCAATATTGGTAATCGCTTCACCGACTGCTAAGCGTGCAGAAGCTTTTGGACTAATAAGGGCAACAGGCGTACGTTCACCGACGCTCATCGCCTCACCGCTCATTGGCTGACCATCTAGCGCTAATAAACCAGACGCGGTAACGGCGCAATCGGCAACGGGCACTTGATAGCGACCGACATATTGGTCACGGACTACCATACCCGTGATTGAGCGGTCACCAATGCTAATCAAGAAAGACTTACTCGCAACGGTTGGATGACGCAGCACATCTTTGATAGATTCAGCTAAATTAAAATCATTGAGCTCAAGCGGCGGCAACTCATTGTCTTGACGATTAAAGCTACGCTGCATCTGCGGCGTACCACCGAGCAATACTTGCATCGGCATATCGACTGGCTGCTCATCGAGCAATTCATCATCAACGATAAGCTGACGTATTTCCGTCGCTTCACCCAAGATGGCATACGGGCAACGCTCACGGGCACAAATCGCATCAAACTGCTCTTTGCTTTCAGGGCGAATTGCTAGTACATAACGCTCTTGCGCTTCGTTTGACCAAATCGCCATCGGCGACATGCCTGCTTCTAGCGACGGGATTTTACGCAGGTTTAAATGGGCGCCCATCTCGTGGTCATTGACCAATTCTGGCATGGCGTTTGATAGACCACCGGCGCCAACGTCATGTAATGAGACGATTGGGTTACCGTCCGCGCTGTTGTTACTAGCGTCGACATCGTTACCAGCCAAGGCCCAGCAGCGATCGATGACTTCTTGGCAGCGACGTTCCATCTCAGCGTTATCGCGCTGCACAGAAGCAAAGTCTAAACCTTCATCCAGCTCGCCGCTATCGACAGATGATGCTGCGCCGCCGCCCAAACCGATTTGCATCGCAGGGCCGCCAAGGACAATTAATAAGTCACCTTGTTGAATGGCATTTTTCTCGATGAGGTTGCGTTTGATATTACCGTAACCACCTGCCAGCATGATGGGCTTATGATAGCCGCGCATCTCGCTGCCGTCTTTTGCCGCTGAGGTATCTAATTGGAAACTACGGAAATACCCGCATAAGTTTGGACGACCAAACTCGTTAGAGAAGTTTGCTGAGCCGAGTGGTGCTTCGGTCATAATCTCAAGGCTGGTTGCCATACGATCGGGCGTACCGTAGTCTTGGGTGCTGACTTGCCCCGACTGCTCCCATTTTTCGGCAAGCTCTGGAATATGCAGATGTGATACATGAAAACCCGTCAAACCGGCTTTTGGTTTACCGCCACGACCGGTTGCGCCTTCATCACGAATCTCACCACCCGCGCCCGTCGCTGCACCGGCATAAGGGGCAATCGCCGTTGGATGGTTATGAGTCTCGACCTTCATTAAGATATCGATTTCTTCTTGATGAAAGTCATAAGGATGGGCAGAATTTACATCCGTGGCATCAGTCGGCACTGGGTAGTAACGCAGCCCCTTAGCACCAGCCATCACCGCGGCGTTGTCTTTATAAGCCGACAAGATACCTTGGGGATTGGCTTTATAAGTATTTTTAATCATTTGGAACAGTGATTTTGGTTGCACTTCGCCATCGACCGTCCACTCAGCGTTAAAGATTTTATGACGGCAATGCTCTGAGTTGGCCTGCGCAAACATCATGAGCTCAACGTCCGTTGGATTACGTTTAAGCTCATTGACGTAGGCATTCATTAGATAGTCGATATCTTCGCTCGACAAGGCAAAACCAAATTCTTTATTGGCATCCTCTAACGCTGATTGACCTTGGCCGATGACGTCAATGCGATTAAGCGACGCTGGCTGTTCATCATCAAACAGTTTATTTACGTCATTTAAATCATAAACTAGGCTTTGGGTCATACGGTCAAACAATAATTGCTCAGCGGCTTTAGGAAGCTTGTTATTGGTTGCGCTCAATTCACCGTCTGCTTTTGCATCAATCGTTAGGGTATAAACGATGACGCGCTCGACGCGTTTAATCTCAATTTCACAGTTATTAAAGATATCGGTCGCTTTACTGGCCCACGGCGAAATCGTCCCAAAACGCGGACCGACGATCACTTGTACTTGATTGGCCTCTGGAGCGGCAAGTTGAATATCGGCATGCATCCCAAACAAATCCAGCGCTTTTTTCTGCTCATCACCTACGAGGTCGCGCGATAGCACATAAACCTGCTGAGTATGAATCTGGCTGACATTTAGCTCGGTTTTTTGCTGAAACTGACTGATGAGTTGCTGCGTCTGAAAATCGGTAAGAAACGGTTGTCCGGCGATGGTCATCATAAAGGCATAATCCGTAAGATCAAGGCATCTCTGCCATGCAAAGTAAATGGTCTGCGTATTATAACAAGAAGCCCTGTAATAAGCAGGTCAAAACCGAGATAAAAAGCTTTTCAAAACAGAAATATTGCTCAGCTGGCGTCACAATTTTTACCTAATTCTTGTAAACCTTACAAACACTCACATCGCATTACTGGCGACCTATATAAATAAGATAGTGATAATCGCTATTCTAGTTGGCAGTTGCGATGAGTTAAGCGCGTCATAACGAGCTTGACAACTATAAATATAATCTGCTCATAAAAATTACTATAAACGGCGCTGGCTTGTCTAAACTGAATGATTAATAAGCAACCATAAGTTAAACAAAGAACCACTTACTATAATGATAAAAGGACAAACCAAATGAGTAACCAAGAGCATATCGCGAAAATCCAAGAAATTATCAAAGACGTAAAATTTGCCATGATGAGTACCACCAATAAAAAAGGTGACATTCACGCTTGGCCAATGACCACCAATAAAGCCGATGTCGCTGCCAAAGAAATTTGGTTTATCGGTGATAAAACCTCAGACGTCGTCAAAGACATCCAAAACGATGCCAGAATTGGATTAACGTACGCTACCCAAGACGAGAAAAACTATGTCTCTATCAGTGGTAACGCTGAATTATCAACCGACAAAGACAAGTTAGATGAGCTATGGTCGCCTGTTTATAACGCCTTTTTTGCTAACGGTAAAGAAGATGAAAACGTCCAATTGATTAAAGTAGTGCCACATGGTGCCGAGTGCTGGATCAGCGGTAGCTCAGTGGTCAATATGTTTAAAATGGCAACCGCAGCGGTACAAGAAGGTAAAACTGCTGAAGATTTAGGCGAGACTTTCTCCGTCTCTCTATAACCTCGGTTTCTGTAAGTTTTGCTGTCTTAATAATAAAAAAATAAAACACAAGACCGATACTTCAAACGCTAGTAAATTTTTATTTACTAGCGTTTTTTTCAACAAAATTTTATGGGTTTATTTTGTTTTATCAAAATCTTAAAGCTTACAAAGCGTCACAGCGTATTACAGAGCAGCTATATCGTTTTATTAAGCAACTTTATTATATTAATAACTGATTCCACGCATAACGAGTCATCGGCTAAGAGTTATTAATGATTCATTAATTATCTGTCGGTAGCTTTTAAACTGCCTATTTCAATAGTAAAGGATAACTATTATGAGTAAACAAGCGCAAATGGACACCATCCAAGCGATGGTAAAAGATATTAAATATACCATGATGACCACACGCAATGGCGAAGACCATCTGCACTCTTGCCCGATGAATACCACCGAAACCAGCATTGGCGCCAAAGAGATCTGGTTTATCGGACACACGCCATCTGAGACTGTTGATAACATTAAACAAAATGCGGAAGTAAATTTGGCTTATACCTCGAAAGGTGATGATAGGTATCTATCTATTTCTGGTACTGCTGAATTGATCGAGGATGCGGAAAAACTCAATGAACTATGGTCGGTTATGTATAACGCCTATTTTGAGCAAGGCAAAGAAGATCCAAGGGTACAGCTGATTAAAGTGGTGCCGCATGGCGCGGAATATTGGGCAAATGGTAATGCCATTACCAGCGCGGTCAAAATGACGGCGGCGGCAGTTACCGATACGGCGATTGAAAAAAGCTTAGGGGGAAATTTCTCTATTGAATTGTAATTATTTGATCATTAAATACAGTTAAAACTATGATAAATAAAAAACGCCAGTCACTTATCATGACTGGCGTATTTGTTTATGAGCGGTTTAAACTTAAGCGTGTAAACTTAATGACTAATAGCATTTATTCTACATACTAACCGCTTTGTTTTAAATACGGCCATGCAGCTCTTAAGTAAATCATCATCGACCATAAGGTTAAAATCACCGCCGCCACCATCAATATATAGCCTATCATTTCAAGCGATTGCCAATTTAACAATAACACAGTGATAGCGATCATCTGAAAAGTGGTTTTGAGTTTGCCGACATACGAGACAGCAACACTGGTACGATTGCCAAGCTCCGCCATCCACTCGCGTAGCGCCGAGACAGCAATTTCACGCGAGATAATCACAATCGCAGCAATCGCCATAATGATATTGGGATGCCACTGTACCAAGATAATCAATGCGGCTGCGACCATTAGCTTATCAGCGACTGGGTCTAAAAAGCGCCCAAACGCAGAGACCACGTTAAGCTTACGGGCAAAGTAACCATCGAGCCAATCGGTCACCGCGGCGATAATAAACACACCGGTTAGCAGCAAATGGCGCAGCAAACTGTCGCTAAATTCGCTCATACCTACCCGCGCGATGACATTGTCCGAAATCGCTGGCATGCCAATTCCCATGGCGGGTGGCCAATAAGCAATCGCCACAAATAGCGGAATCATTAAAATACGCGCAATCGTAAGATTGTTGGGTAAGTTAAAGATACTTCTGTCGTTTGGCGTTGGTAGCGGTTTTTGTTCTGGTGTGTGCAGCGGTGTACTCTCGGTCATGACAAACCCAGTTTATAGTGAACGATAAGAATGTGGCTAGCTTAGCATTTTTCAGCCATGTCGTCATGCTTCTGTGCCGGTTGGTTTTGGCTTTACTCAATTGCAAGTGTTTTTGAGCAAAAGATGCTTAGCAAAACGATTATGATGATGATTTTTAGCTAATAATCGGCGGACAATTAACCAAAACGTAATGACATGTAAGCAAGCTAGGTAAATCGACCAATTTCAGTTATGATGACTGTGTAATAAATACAGTTGTACACTGGAAATTGTAAGCAGATGTGATAATTTCTTGAAATCATAGATTTTGTCGTCATCTTTATATTAACAATAATAAATCTTGATCAATTTACTTGTGGCTCGTTATTCAGTAGTAGCTCGGTCGCATGATAAGTTTTCCTCAGCCCACGACACCTCCTTCGTGGGCTCTTTTTTTGCCGGTAAGTTAATGATTTATATAAATTCAAATTTATTATGATGTAATACGTCTAAGTTTAATTCCTTAAAGCCTTTATTATCTGTAAATTAAACCATCGCTGCCACCGTCTGCGCTGCCATTTGATAGCAGCTTTCGATATTACCTTGCCCGCACCAATCGCCGCTGACAATCCATTGTTGCTTATCATCAACCAATACTCCTAACTGCTCTTTATGAGAAGCGGTTACGGTTGCAGCAAAACGCCAACGGTGACAGTTAACTTGGCTTGGCGCGCTGTCGGTTTGCCAGTTTAGTGCTTGCTTGGCGGCTTCTAACAACTTTGCTTTTATGGTATCGATATCGTCATCGACGTGCTGCTCTGACCAGTCGTTGCGCGCATGAATGGTCATGCTGGGTAATAGCGCATGATGCTCAGGCTTATGATGTTCGATAAATATTCTATCAATGATAGAATTCTGTACATAAGCCACATCCCACGCCGTGTCCCAACAGCTTAGCGCCTCAGGTAATGGTTGGTTCTCATTCCAACCAAGCATTAAGCTATAGCACGCCTGCATTGTTGGCTCAGTGATTTTTGCGCATTCACTAAAGCCGCTATCTGCCATCAGCTCGACGGCTTGACCATTTGGCACCGTACAAATCACCCAATCAAAATGACCAAGACTGTTGCCATTTTCATCGAATAGCTCAGTTTTATTACTGGTTTTTTCACTGGTTTTGTCGTTAGTTTTATTATTGTTGTTGCTATCTGGCGTTTGCTTATATTGAGATAATGGCGCGACGCGGGTATTAAACTTGATGGTGCTATGCTGCAATTCATCAGCCAATGCTCGCCCCCAATTGGTCATCTTTGGCGTGCTGATATAACGCGCTTGCGTACTGCCCCATTGCTCTTTGAGGTGAATATCGAGTGTCTGATTATTCGCAGACATTGGCGTTAAGCTCACTACTCGCGCGCACCAAGGCTGTAGCAAACCTGTCTGCAACCACGGCTCAATAAATTGTTGAAAGCTTGTGGTTTTGGTGGTAAAAAACTGCGCTCCAAATGCCCATTGCCAGTTTTTATCAGTAAGGCTATCGCTGCGGTAACGTGTTGCTAGACGCCCGACGCTGCGTGATTTCTCAAAAATAGTGATTTCTGGTATTAAGGATTTGTCATTAATTTTCTGCTCATTCATTTGGCTAAAAGCGCGTTCTAATAAGGTGGCAGTAAATAGCCCCGTTAAGCCAGCACCGATAATAGCAATTTTTGGCGCTGATGCCTGCGTAGGCTGCAAAGAAGAGTTCGGCATAATGACGTTAAACCTTGTAAATGTAGAGAAAAACAAAAGTTATTGAAACTTTAAAGCGCGCCAATAGCAATAACCTCTAGGTAAAAAAACCATACTATTTACGATAGTATGGCTTTTGAAGAAGGGAAAAATTAGTTTAGTGCATATCCTTTTAGTATATCCAATTATCGAATCATACTCTTTAATCTCCGCGTTCCGCTTTGACCACGTCAATCAGCTCATTGATGACAGCGCTATCAGCGAGGGTCGATAAATCGCCCAATCCAACATACTGCCCTGCGGCAAGATTTCGCAGGATACGGCGCATGATTTTACCAGAACGCGTCTTGGGTAAGACGTCCACCATATAAATAGCATCCAAGTTAGCAATCGGGCCAATCTCCGCGCGCACGTGGCGATTGAGCTCGGATTTTAAAGCATCCGTTGCGGTTTCGCCCGATTTTAGAATGATAAAGGCACAAACCCCCATGCCGCGAATGTCATGCGGCATACCGACAATCGCCGCCTCAGCCGTTGCTGGGTGTGCAACCACCGCGCTTTCAATCTCTGCCGTGCCCAAGCGATGCCCGGCAACATTGAGCACATCATCCACGCGTCCAGTAATCCAGTAGTGACCGTCTTCGTCACGCTGCGCACCATCACCAGTAAAATAATAGCCCGGATATTCTGTAAAATAGGTTTTTAAAAAGCGCTCGTGATCGTTATAAATGGTACGCATCTGCCCCGGCCAGCCGCCACTAATCGCAAGGTTACCTTCTGCCGCACCTTCTAAGACATGGCCATCAGCATCGACGACGACCGGCTCGATGCCATATAGCGGATTCATCGCCGCGCCTGGTTTCATATCGACAGTACCCGGTATTGGTGCCAGCAAGATACCGCCGGTTTCCGTCTGCCACCATGTATCGACAATCGGACATTTACCGCCGCCAACGACATGATAGTACCAGTCCCACGCTTCTGGATTGATCGGCTCACCAACCGTCCCGAGCAAACGCAAACTTGAGCGATCCGACTCACGGACAAAGGTATCGCCCTCTTTCATCATCGCACGGATGGCCGTCGGTGCCGTGTATAAAATCGTGATTTGGTGTTTATCAATAATATGTCCAATACGCGCCCACGTCGGATACTCTGGCACACCTTCGAACATGACCGTCGTCGTACCATTGGCGAGCGGTGCATAAGTAGCATAAGTATGACCGGTCACCCAGCCGACATCGGCGGTACACCAGTAGACATCGTCTTCTTTGACATCAAACACATCGCGAAACGTAGAAAGCGCATAAGTGATATAACCGCCAGTGGTATGCAGCACGCCTTTTGGCTTGCCGGTAGAGCCTGAAGTATATAATAAAAACAGCGGATCCTCGGCATTCATGACTTCAGGCTCGCAATGCTTCGATTCGCCATCGACCAAACTGTGATACCAGACATCGCGGCGACCGCTCATCGGCACAGAGTTACCCGTACGATGGACGACCACGACATTGGTCACGCTATCGGTGCCATCCATGTCTAACGCACGGTCGACATTGGCTTTGAGCGGCGTGCGTTTATTACCGCGAATACCTTCATCGGCGGTAATGACCAATTTTGATTGGCTATCGATAATGCGATTGCCCAAACTCTCGGCAGAAAAACCGCCAAATACCACCGAATGTACCGCCCCGATGCGCGTACACGCCAGCATGGCGACCATCGCTTCTGGTATCATTGGCATATATAAAGTGACACGGTCGCCTTTTTTGACCCCAAGTTTGCGCATGGCATTCCCGAGACGACACACCGCTTCGTGCAGCTCTTTAAATGAGATGATTTTGTGCAGCGATGGATGGTCACCTTCCCAAATAATGGCAGGCTTATAAGGGTGATTTTTTACATGGCGATCAAGGCAGTTAACTGAGATATTAAGCTCACCGTCTTCATACCATTTGATATGAAAATCTTCTAAGTCATAACTGACATCGCTGATTTTGGTGGGTTTTTTTATCCAATCAATCAGCTCGGCACGCTTCGCCCAAAAGGCATCGTTCGCCTCAGGTGACGCAATAGATTGTTGGTATTCTTTGGTGTATTGCTCAGCGCTAGTATTGGCAGCGGCGACAAACTCAGCCGCGATAGGAAATGATTTTTGAGTCATCGTAGTCATCCTTTTTTAATTATTCTGACTTGTAGCGGCTGTCGTTGCGACTATCATTAAACAAGTAGCATAAAACCATCATCATCAAACGACTGGTAGTTAATGGCTTATGTTAAATATGAACGGCAAACGGTGGCCTATACAAGTGATGTCATCTTCCATAATGTCTGACACTTAAGTTAGTTTGACAAATAAGCAGCGTCGTTGCAAGACGTCGAGCGCAAAACACAACAATTTCGCTGCACAGCTGTATACTTAATCAAGGGTAGCGACTTTTATAAGTTGACTGGGCAAAAATATTTAATCCTTGTAACCTGCTACAAAACATGGACAATAGCTACCCTTTATGATTAAAACGCCCACTCGGCTACTTTTTAATTTTACGATTTTTTTTATTTTTATTCTTTAAAGTTTAGCGCTTTTTGGAGCCTATCATCATGGAAAATCCGCGCAATACAGCAGCACACAATTACTACGATGTCATCGTCATCGGCGCTGGTGCGTCGGGGTTATATTGTGCGCTCACCGCGGGTCGCCGTGGTCGCCGCGTCTTGGTGCTCGACCATGCCAATAAAGCTGGTAAAAAAATCCTCATGTCAGGTGGTGGACGCTGCAACTTTACCAATTACTTCGTCGAGCCTGAGCATTTTATCGGCAGCAACGCCCATTTTTGTAAATCCGCGCTCAGCCGTTATCCGAGTTGGGAATTCATTGCTATGGTTGAGCAGCATAAAATTCCTTACCATGAGCGCGAGCACGGGCAGCTATTTTGTGATGATTCGGCGCAAGATATTTTAACCATGCTCCTCGATGAATGCGCTGCCGTGGGCGTGCAAGTCAAGCTCAATACCCACATCGAACAAGTAAAAACTGATGAGAATAATAAAAAATCTCGCTTTGAATTAATTACCAGCAAAAACCTGAGTAAAAAAGAAAAGCAAGAGAGAAAAGACAGCGGCAATCAAAGTAAGTTGCCGCAAACCAGCTATCGCTGCGAGTCGCTTGTGGTAGCGACGGGCGGCTTATCAATTCCGACCTTAGGTGCGAGCGGCTTTGGTTACGAGCTGGCGCAGCAGTTTGGTCATACGTTAGTCGCAACTGATGCCAGCCTTGTGCCATTTACCTTTACCGATAAAACGGGTGAGCTGATTCGTACGCTTGCCGGTATCAGTCTGCCGGTGATTGCCAGTAATGAGCGCATCTCCTTTAAGCTACCGCTGCTCTTTACCCATCGCGGGCTGTCGGGCCCAGCTATGCTGCAACTGTCTAACTATTGGCATGTTGGCGAAACCATCACTATCAATTTACTACCTGAAATCGATATGACTGCGCTTTTACTTGCTCATAAAAAATCGCACCCACGCCAGCTTATCCGCACGGTCTTGGCAGACAATACCAACAATGCTTTGCCGAAAAAACTGCTGGCAGCGCTACAAACGCATTTGTGGGACGATATCAAAGATACCGAGCTTGCCAATATTAAAGATGAGCGCTTGATAGAGCTTGGCGCGACGCTGAACGGCTGGCAGCTAAAACCGTCTGGCACTGAAGGCTATCGAACCGCTGAAGTCACACGCGGCGGCATCACAACCGATGAAGTCTCGTCAAAGACCATGCAAAGCAAATATCAAGACGGGCTATATTTTATCGGTGAAGTGCTCGATGTCACCGGTTGGCTTGGCGGCTATAACTTTCAATGGGCGTGGGCCAGTGGTTTTGTTTGCGGCGAAGTGGTTTGATGTTAAGACAGACCCTTAATTTAAACGGTAAGCATTCAAACGCTAGCCTTTCAAACGCCAGCGATGCAAATTTAAAAACACTAAATATTTGACTATTTTGAATTTAACCACCATATAAACCCATACAGATTTAGAATTACTTAAGAGTAGGTATTTCATTCCTATTAAAGAATGACGGTGAAATAAATAAGTATTCTTTAATACAGTTAGGCTGACGAGGTAAGCAATGCGCGCCATCAAACATATTCATAATAATAAAGCACCGCATTGGGTCGGCGATGGTTTTTATGTCAAAACTTTGTTTAATCATTTAGATAACGAAGCTGATTTTAATTATCAGCATACCGATCCGTTTTTATTATTGGACTATGGTCAGCCGACCACCTTTGCGCCAAATCCAAACCATGAGAATGGGCCGCACGGTATCGGGCAGCATCCGCATAAGGGTTTTGAGACGGTGACGATTGCCTACGCCGGCGAGATTAGCCATGCCGATTCGGCTGGCGGTTGTGGCATCATCAAAGAAGGCGATGTGCAATGGATGACCGCAGGGCGCGGCATTATGCACGAAGAATTCCACTCACCCGACTTTAGTCGCCGTGGTGGACTTTTTAGCATGGTGCAATTATGGGTCAATTTGCCGAGCGCCCATAAGCTGACTGCCCCTAAATATCAAACGCTAAAACGCGCTGATTTGCCTATGGTTGATTTAACTGATTTTGAGAATGGACATGCTCTTGGTCAAGCAGCAATTATTGCTGGTGAATGGCAAGACACTAAAGGCGCAGCAAGTACCTTTACGCCAATCAATATGTGGAATATTGCCTTGCATAGCAGTGGCTCAACGATGCTGCAAGTGCCAAACAATCATAACATCATGATATTGGTACAAGAAGGCACGCTACTGGTTAATGATAAGTCAGTAAGCGCAGGCAGTCTGATTCAGTTTACAGCGCCGACTGATACTGATATCGCTATTGACTCTGCCAATGAACAAGCAACAACGCAGATAAACGATAGCATTAAGCTGACGTACCCCAAGCTAGCTGATGATAAGATTTCTGGTGATAAGCCATCGTCAAGCATAGTTAAACTGCTACTATTAAGCGGTGAGCCGATCGGCGAACCAGTGGTAGGCTATGGTCCTTTTGTCATGAATACCCAAGCGGAGTTAAAACAAACATTTCGTGATTACCAAACGGGTAACTTTGGTAAATAGCTAAATATTACCCATTAAAAAGCCACCTTACTGTTATTAGCAAGGTGGCTTTTTATTCATTATCGCTTTATTTTAATCGATAAAGCCAATTTAAAATAGCTATCTTAGAAATATTTAAGCTTGTTTTAAAAAAGGATAATCGGTATAGCCTTCTGTACCGCCGCCATAAAAGCTTTGCGGATGTTGCTCATTGAGCGGTGCACCTTCGCGGATACGCTCAGCTAAGTCCGGATTGGCAATATAATCACGGCCAAAAGCAACGGCATCGATATAGCCATCCTTAATATTCTGCTCCGCTTTTTCAGGGGTATAACCACCCGCAGCAATTATCATTTGCCCAAACGCATCACGAACGCGCTGACGGAATTCTGTGCTATAAGGCGTACCACCTGCCCAATCAGGCTCAGAAAGATGCAAATACATCAGCCCGCGCTTATTAATTTGCTCAATAAGCCAGATATTTTCGTCTTCATGGTAGCCTGCTTCGACATTATTAAAGGTACCAAGCGGTGAGATGCGAATACCAACATGGTCAGCGTCCCACGCAGCCACGCAAGCATCGATAACATCAAGGATCAAACGCGCACGGTTTTCGCGGCTACCGCCATATTCATCATTACGTTGGTTGGTTTGCTCAACCCAAAACTGATGCAGCAGATAACCATGCGCGCCATGAATCTCTACGCCATCAAACCCTGCTTCTTTGGCGTTTTTAGTCGCAAGCCCAAAGTCAGCGATAACTTGCTTTACTTCCTCAAGCGTGGCTGGACGCGGGGTTGTAGATTCAACGCGAATTGGTTGGTTATTACTGTCACGCAATGTCGTGCGCACGCCCACATGAACATCAGACGCCGAAATAGGCGCCTTGCCTTCCGGCTGGACGCTTTCATGTGAGACCAAACCGGTGTGCCATAGCTGCACGACAATTTTACCGCCTTTAGCATGGACATTATCGACGATGGTTTTCCACGCCGTCGTCTGATCTTCGGTATGAATACCGGGCGCGCCTGCATAGCCTTTTGCTTGAAAAGAAACCTGCGTTGCTTCGGTAATGACCAATCCTGCGCCACTACGCTGGGCATAATATTCATTGGCTAGTGGCGTAGGAACATCGCCCGGCTCGACCGCGCGTAAGCGGGTTAAGGGAGCCATAATGATGCGATTTTTTAGAGTTTGGGTACCCATTTTTACGGGTTCGAATAAGGTATCGTGTGCCATGTGGAGCCTTGTTTGTTGTTATAAAATAGATTTATAAGAATTATTGAGCTTTGATAAATAGCCATGCTAATTGTTAAGACAGCCATTTATCAGCCGAGTTCTTTATAAGGGTAGATACCGCGATTCCAAGTAATACTTACAAACAAAAACATCGACGCAAGTATATTTCCAACCTTTCAAACGCTATTATTTATGTGACCTTATAAGGGTGTTAAGCTAATAGAATCATTAATTTTTGCTAAAATTTAGTAATAAAAAAAGCACCTACTTTTAAGTTAGTGCTTTTTCTAATCGCTACTTTTAACAAACAATCTCAGTCAATTTTTAAAAATGATAACCCAATTTCATGCCAAGTGCGTAGCCAGTACCATCATCGATATTGGCCACTCGCCCATCAATCTTGGTATCGACTGGACCGCCTTCAAACCACATATATTGACCGCCCGCAGACACACTAAGCTGCTCAGTGAGTTTATATTGCGCGCTTAGCCCCAAGCTTTTGATAGAGTCATAAGGTCCTAATAAACTGAGCGGTGCGCCAGTGCCATGATCATAGCCCAAACGCACTTCGCCTAAAACTTTTGGATTAAACTGCTTACCCAATGCCACTTCAACCGCATAACCATCTTTTTTATAGGCGGCTAAAGGCTCTTGTGTCGATAATGTCGCTAAAGGCGGGGCAACATTAAAGTTACTCCAATCTACCCAGCGCGCGTTAACCATTCCTAATAACTGATACTTTTCACTCAGACCGGTTTGGAAATCGAAATTGACCGACTGCGGCATTTTCACTTCGGTCTTGCCTGCTAGCGGTAAGGCAACTTCATCAGTAGCTGGTCCCGGCGTTACGCCATCACCACCAGCGATAGGCGGCAAAATAACTTGCAGGTTTTCTACGCCAGATACCTGATATTTGGCAGGAGCGCGATAGGTTAATGCGGCACGCAAGGCAATCTCTGGCTTTTCATACGCCATTCCAACGACGGGCACTAGCGTATTTTCGTTTTCAAAATCTAAGGTATAATAAGTCGGTGCTGTCGCCACAGGATTGATGGCCGCTTCATTGATAGCGCCCAAAGTTGCCGCTTCAGTTGGCGTAATCGTGCCATTATTTTGTTTATTGACCAAATCATAATAAGCGGTAGTCGTTGGAATACCAAAAAGCGCGCCCGCTTCATCGATTACTTGCGAAACAGCGGTAGTCAAACCGACTGGCTGCGCGCCCGTTATATTGCCTTTTAACGTTTGGTATTCAAGACCACCATATAACCAAACATTATTGCCAATCTTACCGCCGCCCAAAAGCGTGATGCCAGTTGTCTCTACTCGCGCTTCAGTTGTACCCATGCGATTGTTAAATATATTTCCTGCAGGGTATTCGGTATCGACACCAAAGGGCTGCTCATAAATCACTGCCAATGCCGTATTGGCGGTCGGGGCGATTTTGACAGCGGCACCGGGTAAATCAAAGTCGTCCATCATATCGCCGATTTTATTACCAGCGGCATCGGTGCCTTCAATTTTTGGGTCAACATACGCATAAGATAGCTCGGCATAATTACCCGGCTCAAAAAAAGGCGCAACCGACTGTTTGCTGTATTCGATGCCAGCGGCATGCGCTGAGCTAATAGCCAGACCTAACGCTGTTAAAGCACTGGCAGTGAGCAAATAGCGCGAAGAACGAGAAAGGGAAGCAGAATTCGTAAATCCTAAAAAAGGCGTTGAGCATGCGATTGTATTTGTTGGAGAAAAGCGCAGTTATTTGGTACAGAGCGCCAAGAGAGATCGTGAATTTATTGATATTTTAGAGCAAGTAGATTTGGCTTATTTTTCCTTTAAGCCCATACCAGCATTCAATGCGCCATATTTTAGAATAAGAATAGACGAGCAAGGCTGCAGCTCAGCGCAAAGATGTATTGCCACCATATTATGGTTTGAAAAACCGACCCATCTGCTAGCCGCAGGTGAAACGGCGAAGCTTGAAGGGTTTGATTTTACTTGTAATGATGGTTTTGCAGGTGGTATAACACGCTGTACAAAAAATCTGTGGCGCCTTCCTGTGACAGTGGCACCGGCGGTGAAAAATATCGAGACGCTTACCTATCGCTTTCGCCAACCGACCACGCTGAAGTTTTATCATTATCAACCAGACAAGGCTTTAGCAGAAGAAAAAAGACTGGAAACGCTGATGCCATTTGCCAAAGCGTTTGACATCATTCCCATTCCCATTCAACTTATCATGGCAGAAGGTGCTAAATAAGTGGCATTGATTAAAAGGCTATTTATCAATTAGAAAAAAGCAATATCTTAGGATTTAAGCATCTTTTTAATAGACAGCTCTAACGACAGATAAGTACCAAACAATATCACCATTGAACCGATAATCGCTGGCGTGTCTAAAGCCTCACCAAGCAGTAGATAGCCTAAAATAATGGCAAAAATTGGAATCACTAAGGTAATGCTGGTCGCGCGCATCGGACCGATACTTTTGATGAGTTGATTCATAAAAATCAGCGCGATGGCGGTTGAGAAGACGCCGATACAAATCACTGACGTCCAAGCAGTGAGGCTAATGGTTTTGCCATAGGGAAACTCATACACCGCTATCGGCAGCATAATAATACTGGCAATGATAAGCGAGCCTGCGGTAATCGCCACCGGCGAGACATCGTATAAATAGTTTCTGGTGATATTGGCGCCGACCGCATAACCGACACAGGCCAATAATGCATAGCCCATCGGCAGTAACCCTGAACCTGACTCAGCGCCCTGCCCGCTGCCGCCAAATAAGTTCTCACTCATCAAAATAATCACGCCGATAACGCCAATGATTAAGCCGATAATTTGTTTTTTTGACAAACGGTCTTTAAAAAAGGTGCTGGCGATAAAACCACTCATCATCGGTACGGACGCATTAAGCACTGCCAACACCCCAGCATTGACCGAGCGCGCTGAAAAGGCAAATAGGATAAAAGGGATAGCGGCAGAAAACAGTCCGACTAGGGTCAAAACTTTCCAGTTATCACGGATACCTGCTCTGTTTTTTGGGCTGATTAAGACAAAAACCAACATGGTCAAGCCAGCTAGCACCACGCGCAAACTGGCAAATGCTAGCGAGCCAAATTCTGGCACGCCGACACGGTAAAAAATAAAGGACAGCGACCACATAAAGGACAATGTCATAAAAATAATGAGGTCGCGGTTGGACATGGGTAAATCCTATCAAGCGTTAGACTAAAAAAACCACGATGATAACTGGTTACACGCTTGAGAGCTGTTGTTTTTTTATACTGCTTGCAGATTTTTTATAGCTTTACCTTATCCAAAATAAAATCAATATCTTTATCGCCGCGCCCTGATAAATTGACCAAAATCGTCTCATCCGCTGACATATCTTTGGCGATTTTCATCGCATAGGCAATGGCGTGCGCCGACTCTAAAGCCGGAATGATACCTTCAAGGCGTGATAGCGCCATAAAGGCTTGTAAACATTCTGCATCAGTCGCCGACTCATAGGTAGCAAGCTTTAAATCTCGTAAATGCGAATGCTGTGGTCCAACGCCCGGGTAATCAAGCCCTGAGGCAATCGAATGTACCGGTGCAGGCTCGCCTTTTTCATCGAGCAATACATAACACTTAAACCCATGAATCTCACCCTTGACGCCCAGTGACATCGTCGCCGCATGATTGGGTGTATCCAAACCTTCACCTGCGGGTTCGACGCCGATTTTTTGTACCTCGGCATCATCGAAAAAGCCGCTAAACATACCAATCGCATTCGAGCCACCGCCGACACAAGCGACCACTTTATTGGGCAGCTTACCCGTCGTCGCTAAGAACTGCGCCCGTGCTTCATGACCAACCACTGACTGAAAATAGCTCACCATTTCAGGATAGGGAGCCGGCCCCAATGCCGAGCCAATCGCAAACATACTAGTATCAAGCTCACTCAAATAAGTCTCAAATGCGCTATCGACTGCTTCTTTTAGCGTCCCTGCACCGCGTGATACTGGGACAATATTGGCACCCAAAATTTTCATCCGGCTGACGTTTGGATGTTCTTTTTTAATATCGACCACACCCATGTGAATCTCACACTCGATACCCATCAAGGCCGCTGCCGTTGCCAATGCGACGCCATGTTGCCCCGCGCCCGTTTCCGCAATGACCTTTCTTTTGCCTAATTTTTTGGCTAATAATACTTCACCTAAGCAGTGATTAATCTTATGCGCGCCCGTATGGTTCAAGTCTTCACGCTTAAAATAAATCTGTGCGCCGCCGCAATGCTCCGTCAAACGCTGCGCATGATAAATGGGGCTTGGACGACCAACATAAGTCTCACGTAAGCGCTTCATCTCTTTGATAAAGTCGTCGTTTTTGATAATGTCACGAAAGCCTGCCTCAATCTCACTCATGGCTTTAGCAAGCTCTGGGTGAGCAATTTTGCCACCGAATTCACCATATAAACCCTCGTTATTTGGCAAGATAGATTGATGTAATCCGTAGCTCATGGCGGTATTTTTCGTTGTCATAGATAAGCCTTATTGTTTTAAATGGCGTATGAATATTGGCATTTTTGCCGAATTATTTAGCTTTTTTAAGGATAAGAACAATCAAATGTATTTGCGTTCTAGTACATTGAAACAAGATGATAAGCGAAATTATCTATTCGGTCAAGTTTACGCCTTACTCTAAAAACAATTTGCTAAGTAACTGGCTAAGCCATTGACTAAAAACTGGCAAGAATAATCGATGAACGAAAGCCCGATTTATCTATAAGTATTATAGCAATCGTGTGACTGAAGTAATAACGCAACCTATGTTTTCTAATATGATGCTCGCTTGGCTTAGCGCACCTTTGCGGTCGAAAGCTAATATTATTCAAATCGGGCTTTTTTAGCTTAAATATCAAATTAGGATACACCATGCAACGTCGCCAACTGATTAAAGCCATGGGTTTAAGCTTAGGCGCTATCAGCACCTCCGCTGCGGTGAGTGGCTGCCAAACGCTTGCCAAGCAGCCAAAACTACCAAGCAAAATTACTCAAGCTGGACACTTCCCCAATATCATCGTCGGTAGTGGTTACGGCGGCGCGGTATCAGCGCTACGATTAAGCGAAAAAGGTCATAAAGTATTGATACTTGAGATGGGTATGCGCTGGGATAGAACGCCCGCACATAATACCTTTTGCAAAATGATTAGCGCCGATAAACGCTCAAGCTGGTTTAGCAATATGCCAAACGCCCCTATCCCGATTCCAATTCCTATCAGAAAATATCCTGGGGTGTTGGATTTAATCGAATATGACGATATGAAAGTATTTGCAGGGCGTGCTTATGGCGGCGGCTCTATCGTCAATGGCGTGATTGCCATTCAGCCAAGACGCGCGCATTTTGAAGCAGTGTTTCCTTGGATTGATTCTAATGAGATGTACGATACTTATTTTCCCCGTGCCATGAAAAATCTGAAAGTCAGTAAAATCCCTGAATCGTTTTTTAATGAGTCCGAGCATTATGAGTACACTCGCGCAGCTGAACGCCAAGCAGCAAAGGCGGGAATGAAAACAGAGTTTTTCGGTAATAGCTACGATTTTGACTATATGCAAAAGGAAGCGCGCGGCGAAGTGTATAAATCCGCGCTCGGCGGTGAAGTCATTTATGGTAATAATGCTGGCAAATTTTCACTGGATTTAACCTACCTAAAAGACGCTGAAGCCACCGGCAATGTCACCGTAAAAACCTTGCGCAAAGTTAATACTATTCAAGCGCTCGATAATGAGCAACTGCGCTTAGAAGTTCATGTGTTAAAAACTACGGGCGGCATCGATAAAGTTGAGCATTACACTTGCGATAAGCTCTTCCTTAATGCTGGCAGTACGGGCACTTCAGAGCTACTGCTCAAAAGCCAAGCGGAAGGCAAATTAAACAACCTAAACGAACATATCGGACAACATTGGGGACCAAACGGTAATATCATGACCGGTCGCAATTTCGTCCACGCCGCGGGCACCACCCAATCGACCATTCCGGTCAAAGGTATCAATATGTGGGACGGCGATAGAGGCGGCTCAAAGTATAAAATCTTTGCTGAACTCGCGCCATTACCATTAGGACTTGAGACTTGGACAACGCTCTATCTCGCCATCACTGACAATCCAGAACGCGGTAACTATTACTATGATAAGGCCACTAAAACCGTCAAACTTAACTGGAAACGCGAGCAAAATGAGTATTCGGTGAACGCTGCTAAAGAGCTGATCGAAAGACTCGCCAAAGTAAATGGTGGCTCTACTTCAAGCTTATTATTCACCAAAGGCTTCGGCGATAACTTCTGCTATCACCCGCTTGGCGGCTGTGTATTAGGCTGGGCGACTGATGAAGTTGGTCGCGTCAAAGGGCACGAGAATATCTACGTGCAAGACGGCGCGTTAATCCCCGGTAGCGCTGGCGTCAATCCGTATGTGTTTATCACGGGACTTGCCGAGCGTAATATGGCGGCTATTCTGAGGGAAGATTTTGGGTAGGTTTTTAGAGTTTTAGGATTTGGTTAGATGAGAAACGCTCTTGATGAGCGTTTTTTTGGGTTTGTAGAAGTTATTTGATTTTAGGCTCTTTCCGATATTACCCATCATACCAACTGGAAATGTCTACGCTGAATTGGTTGAGATTAATAACACTACCTAATGGCTTCTTAAATAGTACTTCCATCTCACTGTAAACAGGAAATGAAATTGGAATTTCGGCCCCATTATCTTTACGACGATCAGATTCTGATCCATATAGCAAAATCACATCTATAAGTGCTTCGACACTCATTACTAGTGAATTTGCACCAACCTTAATAACATGAATTTTTTCTGGTGTTATTTGTTCAATATACTGATGGGTTGATATTTCTATCAACTCGACCACCGACTCACTATTTATTCGTTTAATCAGCATTTCATCAATATTCTCGAATAGCTTATCTGCTACTTCTTTTCTAAGCTCGTCAATCTTTTTAACAAAACCTAGTGTTACAGAAAGATACTGCTCTGCCGTTTTTTTAGTTTTTTCTGTTGAACTATTAAACTTCGATTCTTCTATATGAGTAAATTCACTCAAGTCATTTATGATGTCTTTTAGTTCGTTAGAAACATCATCCACTTCATCAATATAAAGCTTTTCAATTACGTAAAAATCAGAAAGACCACCTTGTATCGCGAATTTTATTCGATGTTTTCGAGTGATTCCGTTAGATGATGTCCCATCTGGTCTAAACCATTCACATTTTCTAAGCTCATTATCTGGCGCTAGTCTATGTAAAACATGCCTTGTAAGTTCACGCAGTGCATAAGCAAAATTATTCAACCTCAGTGCGTTAGGAGTTAAAAGGTTAATAAAAGCAGAATTCAATAATTCTTTTTCAAAACCATCAAGAAGTACACTGTTAATTTTTTCCTGATACTCATTTCTTAAAGACTCCATTTTGAACCGCCCCGAGATTGTCGGAGACTCAACTTTCTGAGAGAATACGACAATGAAAACACGAAACTATACCCCTGAAATGAAAGAACGAGCCGTCCGTATGCTAGTTGAAGCTAAAGACGACTACCCATCTACATGGTCAGCCATCAAAGCCATAGCACCAAAGATAGGTTGCACGCCTGAGACCCTACGATCATGGCATAAAAAGCACATTGATAAAACCATTCCTGCAAAGATTCAAGCTCAAAGCCAAGCCGAGCGCATCAAAGAGCTTGAACGTGAGAACAAAGAATTAAAACAAGCCAATGAGATCATAAGGAAAGCAGCCGCTTTTTTCGCCCAGGCGGAAATAGACCGCAAACCTTAGTGATGGTTCAATTCATCGACGAGAATAAATCTATTTATGGCATTCCAGCTATTTGTAGAGTCTTGCCGATTGCCCCATCCACATACTATCGTACCAAAGACTTAAACGACAATCCGGAGAAGCGTTCACAGCGTAGTCAGCATGACGATTTCTATCTAAATGAAATCAAACGTATTTGGAAGGACAGCAAATGCCGTTATGGTACTCGTAAAGTCTGGCAACAGTTGAAAGCAGAGGGTATACATCCTGCACGCTGCACTGTAGAGCGTTTAATGCGTCAGCATGGAATGCAGGGTATTTGGCGAGGTAAAGGTAAGATAACGACTAAGTCTCGTGACGATCAAAAGCGTGCTGATGATTTGGTTAATCGTAACTTTAATGCCCATCGCCCTAACCAACTATGGGTTGCTGATTTTACCTATATAAAGACACTGAGTGGCTGGGTATATACCGCCTTTATCATTGATGTATTTGCTCGCGCTATCGTTGGCTGGAAAGTATCAGATCGTATGAACACTGATATGGTGATGGCAGCACTAAACCAAGCCATTGCAGACAGAAACCATCCTAAAGATGTCATTCATCATAGTGATCGCGGCGTTCAGTACTTATCAATTCGCTATACTGATAAGATGGCTGATTCTGGCGTCATTGCATCTGTTGGCACGACAGGTGATTCATACGATAATGCGTTGGCTGAAACGGTTAACGGACTTTATAAAACGGAGGTGATTGAATATTTAAAACAGCAGTGGCAAGGTGTGAGTGATGTTGAATTAGCAACCCTTGAATGGGTCGATTGGTTTAACAAAACTCGCATTCATAGTACGATTGGCTATGTGTCGCCTTTTGAGTTTGAGAGACGATACTATGATAGTTTTATTGAGTCAGACAAAGCTGCCTGACTCAAGCAATCAAGTCTCCGATATAGTCGGGGCGGTTCATATAAAATCGTTATTAACTTTTCCACTCACTCATTCTTTGTCGAGATATTTCTACTGCACTCTCAGAGAATAGTTCAGGATAGCGAAGTATTACTGCTTCGAAAGCATAGGCTTCCAAGCCCATCTCTAATAATGCGGTATAACCTTTTGTCTCAGATTTACGATCAACAGCGCGCTCGACAGCATTAATTATTCCGTATTTTTGAATCATTGGCCAAGTTCTAGATGCGCGTGTTTTCTTACCATTTTTGGCACTTAGCACCTCTTCATAAGCATAGACTGCTTTTATAGCTTCTTTCTCTGCCGACGTTTTAGCACCATAGTTTTCAGCTTTTAAGTGAATAGCTCGTTCTTTTGCTTGTTTTACCAAATCTTCTCCGCCTGCATTCAAAGCATTTTTAGCAAAAATCTCACATTTCTTAGGAGTGTCTAAGTTTTTTATCCTTTCATCCATAACCAAATCTCTTCTTATGGATCAGTTAGCTGGTTTGAACCAATGCTATTTGTTACTTAATATCAGTCGTAATCATAACAGAAAGACTAAAAATAAGTTAACTTCTTAAAACCTCAGACTTAAACCGCTCCCATACCACACACCCATTGAATTCCAACCACGCATCGGCAACAATGACAGTATCTATTGATAATATTCACTCTAGAAAAATCATTCGGGAAAAAGGACAACTAATGAAACTGCGCATCTTAAAATCTGCCGTCACCAACCCTTGGTTTAACCTTGCGACCGAGGATTGGATATTTAATACGCTCAATCCCGACTCGCACACGCTATTCTTATGGCGCAATAGCGAGACCGTGGTTATTGGGCGCTCACAAAATCCGTGGGTAGAATGCAAAATCGATAAGATGGAAGCCGACGATGTGTTTTTGGCGCGGCGTCAGAGTGGCGGCGGCGCGGTGTTTCATGATTTGGGCAATACCAACTTTACCTTTTTATCGCCCAAAGACGACTATGACCAAGCAGCGAACTTTACCATTATCATCAATGCGCTAAAAAAGTTGGGTATAGAGGCGGATTTATCTGGTCGTAACGACATGCAGGTCGGCGATAAGAAAATATCAGGCAGCGCCTTTAAACACGCGGCGGATCGTAGCTTTCATCACGGCACATTACTGGTCAATGCCAACATGCAAAAGCTGGGCGATTATCTCAATCCGCATCCGCTTAAACTCAAAGCCAAAGGCATTAAATCGGTGCGTGCGCGCGTTGCTAATTTGATTGAGTTTAATGAAGACATCAATCACGAGGCTTTATCAGAGGCGATTATCGAAGCGTTTTGCGAATACTATCGTGACAAAGATTATGGCGACACTTCGCCAGTAGAAGAATTGGATGAAGCCAGTCTCGCCAAGCAGCCTAACCTGAACAAATACTATCAGCAAATGGCAGATTGGGACTGGCGCTTTGGCAAGACGCCTGAATTTACCCATCATATCGAGACGCGCTTTGATTGGGGCATTATTGATTTGCACCTTGATGTGAAGCAAGCAGTGATACGCGAAGTGGTCATCTTCTCTGATGCGCTAAACGTTGAGTTGATTGACCTATTAAAAGATGCCCTGACTAGCGTTAAATACAATAAAGACGATATTAAAACCAAGCTCGATGAATTAGGCAAAGCATACCCTAAATTGGCAACGCAGATTGATGATGTTTCTAAGTGGTTGATTGAGCAGATGGAAGGTTAGGTTTTTGCCTGTTATTGATAGTGAGTAAAGAGTTTTTATTTCTTATTGCCATCAGTATTTTAATCGCCTTTATACTTTGTGCGGATTAGGCTTGCTGTCTAGATCACACCCTTAGATAAACTTAAGTTTGATATTTAACGCTCTAGCCATCTATAATGTCAGGCAAATAATCGACTCGATTTAAGAGTCTACACTTTGGGCATTTAAGCAAGGTAGCATTATGGCAGCCTATATCACAGTCGGCGCAAAGACCTCTCATGGTGGGACGGTCATCTCCGGCTCACCGCAAACCACTCATAACGGTATCCCAGTCGCGCGTAAAGGCGATAAAGTCATCTGTAAAAAATGCAAAAAGGTGACCACTATTCTTAGTGGTGATGCCTCCTTTATTGTCGATGGTGCGCCTATTGCTCGCGGCGGCGATGTGACAAGCTGCGGCGCGAAGCTGATTGCGATTCAGCAAGCGTTTGCAGAGTCTGACTTTGATGTTGGCAGTATTGCGCAGGCAGAGCCTTTACAGTTTGCGAAGTCTGATCCGAGCAGTATGTTTAACGATATAAATAAGAACATCTATGATGATAGATTTCAATTGCTGGATAAACATAGCCAACTTCCATTAGCCTATATCAATTACCGTTTAGATTATAACGGTAAATCCGTTGAGGGCAAAACTGATGCTGAGGGATTTACTGAAATAATTGAAGCAAATCATTCAGCAGAAGTAAATATTTATTTATTGCTAGACGAGGATGAATAATATGACAAGACGAGAGATTAGCTGTGGTAGTTATCATTTAACGAAAGCTGATAATAATGGTAATAAATGTATTGAAGTTAATGTTGGGAGGAAGTTGACCTCTGGCGAGATAACCCTTCTCAGAAGTATGTTTGGTAACGCGATAGATTACAATACTGTTCGTATTTATGACAAAAAGTTTATCACTGACCAAGGTGACACTATGGCTATTGCCCCTAATGGCAATATATATTTTGCGCCAAAAGTACATAAAAAACGCCAATCTCAACTTATCGTAGGCTTTTGATTTTTATAGAATTTAAAATTCTAATTGTTTTAACTGAAATTTTAAAAAATAAGTAAACCAATACCTTAGAAAAATAAGTTGAGAGTGGGGTATAAAAAGGACTTTTCTTTAGCTTCAGATGTCAGCAAGCATTTCTTTATACATGAAATGACCCATGTGTGGCAGTATCAGAATGGTCAAACCGTTGCGCTACGTGCTATTGGCGAACAACTATTTTTTGAATTCCCAAGTCAAGCAATAAATCATATCGGGAAAAAATTGTCTATAGAAATAAATGGGTTTAAAGGTGCTTATAGCTATGAGCTTGATGTAAGAAAAGATTTACTTGATTATGGCATAGAACAACAAGCATCTATTGTTGCAGATTATTGGGCTATGAAAAATGGACTGCATGTTGAACTCAGAAACTCAATAAGAGCCACTAATCGCAACGATGCTTATTTAACTCATTATAGGATAATTGTAGATACAGTAGTCAAAAAATATTAAAAACAATATAACTATTATTGAATATTAAAAAGGATATTTTGTAATGTATTCGTTTATGCAGAAAAGCAGAAAAACACGTATTGATGAAACTACTAACTCTTATATACGTCATCTCTTCAAATTCAACTTTATATTGTTAGCAGTTAGTCTTTCTGGATGTTTTCAAGATTATCCTACGCATAGGCCTCCTATTGAAGGAAGTGTTGATATATCGAAAAACAGTAAAGGTGACCTGTGTTTTATGCCTATATTTAGCTCTGCCACTGTTATGGAGAATCCTATAAACTTAAATTATATAAAAATGGAAGAGCTTGTTGTATTAGATCCGAACGCAGAAGTAAGTAGTCATGTCAAAATACAAATTAAACCTGTAAATAAAGATTATTTTTCCTTAAAAGATGGTCAGAAGGTATGTTTAAACTCTGATAACGTCAATTTAAAACAGACTATTTACTCCAAGTTAGATAAGCAATTATTAGTAGTTTCAATCGGAGGCTTGGATGACAAGGAAGAACACTTTATAAGTTTTCAAAGAAAATTTGACTATCCTTATACAGCTGAATGACAAGAAAAATTAAATGTATCAAATAAAAATCATATTTTTAATTCAGTCTTTATTACTAACCACAGTATTATCCAGTGGTTTGTTAGCTTCTGCTTGCTCAGCGGAACCATTGATTTATGGTTATCAATGATTGCGACTACAAAATGATAAATACATCGATGCTGAAATTCAGATTTTTAATGGGATCATGCTCTTTAATATAGTCAATCCAACTTAAAGTTGTAACAGCAGACATTGCTGAATAAATGATTTAGATTATTCTCACCCCAGCCTTGCCTGAGCTTTTTTACCTCAGCCCACTTCTTCTCAATAGGATTTAGATCAGGACTATAAGGCGGTAGCCAGAGTATGCGATGACCATGTCGGTTTAATAGCTTTTTGATACGTTTGTTCTTATGAAATCTGGTACTCGAGCATAGCTCTCCCCTTGCACTCGGGCAAAGCAGTGCTTTGCTTTATCCTCGCTCATGTCCATGACGATGACACATTTGCGACCAAGCTTTGGAATGACGTTATACTTAAACCAGTCGTAAACCACTTGCCAGTTGATGTTATGGGTAAATATGTCCACGGCAAACAAGCTTTTTTGATATAGCGCCCCAATGACGTTAGTTCTTTTTGTTTTTTGATAGTTATAGATATCGATGCAAGGTTTGCCTACTGGCGTATAGCCAAAGGCTCTGATAACTTCTTGCTCAAAGCCGCTTTCATCCATATAGATAATAGGGTAGCCTTGGCATTGATAGTATTTCAGTTTAATGGTGTACTCTAATCGCTTAAGCCAACTTGATTTTGGGTGTTTAAGACTTTTTTTTGCGAGTATAGCCCAGCCGCTTCATGGCGGCTTCTACACCAGATTTACTACAGCCCAAACGAGCAGCTCTTTCATAGTAGTAAGCGTCAGGATAGTCAGTAATGTCTTGTTTTAGTGCTTCGGTAGATATTTTGCGCGGTGCTCTGACGATGGGCTTGATACTGATGTCTTTTTTCCAGTTAATAATGGTGGTGGGACTCATATCATAAAGCTTTGCTGCAGTGCGCACGCTCATGCCTTGTTCAAGAGACTTTAGTACCTTTTTACGAAGGATAATGGGGTATGTCATGGTGATTAGCGAGCTAGAATTTAGAATTATCGTAACATTTCCTGGTGGGATTGACTATATATCATGGCGAAATTGACAAATGGAAAAATCAAGCTAAAAAATCCTATGAGTTAAGATCAGATCTTGTACATGGCTCTCAAAGTCTTTATAACACTTATAACATAGAATTAAATTTTAACCCTTTTAAGCTTGCCTATCCAGTGATACTTTCTGCATGTATAGGGTTTTATATGTTGGGTTTAGAGCTTAATTCTTACGAAGAAAAATTAAAAAATATGTATTTTGAATTATCCGAACTATGTAAAGATGAAAAATATAAAACAAAGGAAGTTATGAATTCATAACAAATAAATCAAAAAAAAGCGGCGAGAAAATCTACCTCGCCGCTTTTGCATTCACATCTTTAATCCTTAAATCGCTGCCGCAACCTCTGCTCCATCACGAATGGCGCGTTTGGCATCCAATTCAGCAGCAAGTTTAGCACCGCCAATCAAATGATATTGGGCGTCTGGCGCATCACCGACGTTTGGCATCAGCTCAACCACTGATTCTTGACCGGCACAGACCACGACGCTATCAACACGTAGCAGCTGGCTTTGACCTTGATTATTAGTGATCCAAATACCTTCATTGGTGATTTTATCGTACTGCGCACCTGATACTTGGATGACGCCGTGTGATTTAACGTGCGCGCGATGTACCCAGCCCGAGGTTTTATTGAGCCCACTACCCAATCGACCTTTGGTACGCTGCATTAAGTATACTTGGCGTACAGGTTTGATGCCTTCAGGTTTAATCAAGCCGCCATCTGTCTGATAATCAGTATCAGACGTCACGCCCCACTCTTCGCGCCAATCACTAATTGACTGCGGTTTTGGACGATAGCTTGGGTCTTTTAGCAATTCAGGGCCAAGCTCATCTAATGGCTGCCCATGATTGGCGGTTAGATACTCACTGACGTCAAAGCCGATACCACCAGCGCCAATGACAGCAACGGTATCACCGACGGATTTTTCACCAGAGAGCAATTCAGCATAGCTGATGACTTGTGGTAAGTCCGCACCTTCCAATTTGCCTTTTAGGCTTCTAGGAACCACGCCGGTTGCGACGATGACGTGATGGAATTTGGCTTTTTCTAGCATAGCTTTGTCGACTTTGGTATTAAGTTTAATCTCAACACCTAAATGCTCAAGCTCATTGATATAATAGCGAATGGTTTCAAAGAATTCTTCTTTACCTGGGATAACCTTGGCATAATTAAACTGACCACCCAAGATGTCTTTTGCTTCAAATAGGGTGACGTCATGACCACGCAAAGCTGCCACATGAGCCGCTGACATGCCAGCGACACCGCCACCGATGACTGCCACTTTTTTCGGTTTTTTGGTCTTCTTATAAACCAATTCCGTCTCGTAGCAAGCTTGTGGGTTGACCAAACAGGTTGAGCGTTTATTTTCAAAAGTATGGTCAAGACAGGCTTGGTTACAGGCGATACAGGTATTGATACGATCGGCTTGGCCTTCTTTAGCTTTGTTGACCCAATGCGGATCCGCTAAGAACGGACGCGCCATTTGAATCATGTCAGCTTGCCCACTGGCGAGGATATCTTCAGCGGTTTCAGGCATATTGATACGGTTGGCTGCCATCATTGGGATGCTGATATGTTTTTTAATCTCAGCAGTGAAATCTACAAAAGCCGCGCGCGGTACGCTGGTGACAATGGTTGGAACACGCGCTTCATGCCAGCCGATACCAGTATTCATAATGGTCACGCCCGCTTCTTCTAGCGCTTTAGCAACGGTGATGACTTCATCCATGACGTTACCGTCTTTGACCAAATCAATCACTGACAAGCGGAATAGGATAATAAAATCTTCACCCGTTGCTTCGCGAACTGCTTTGACCACATCGACCGCAAACTTCATGCGGTTTTGAATATCACCGCCGTATTCGTCGGTGCGTTTATTGACATGACGCGATAAAAACTGATTGAGCAAGTAGCCTTCAGAGCCCATGATTTCAACACCGTCATAACCCGCTTGTTTGGCAAGTTTGGCACAGCGCGCATAGTCTTTAACGGTTTGTTCGATATTTTTGATGCTCATCTTACGCGGTTTAAACGGCGAGATTGGCGATTTAATCGGGCTTGCTGACACGGCAAACGGATGATAACCATAGCGACCACTGTGCAAGATTTGCATGATGATTTTGCTGTCATATTTATGCGCCGCACGGGTGACGCGTTGATGATTAATGACGTCAGCGCGGGTGTTCATGGTGCCGCCAGCAGGGAGCAACCAGCCTTCGCGATTGGGCGATATGCCCCCGGTAATCATCATCGCCACGCCGCCTTTGGCACGTTCGGCAAAATACGCCGCCAGCTTGCCGTAATTATAAAAACGGTCTTCAAGCCCCGTATGCATCGAGCCCATCACCATGCGGTTTTTAAGTGTAGTAAAGCCCAAATCCAGCGGCTCAAATAAATGCGGGTAGTGCTCGTTGGTGCTGGCGGTCTCAATGGTATTGGCAGTGCGGCTGGCGGTCATATCATTTTCCTTATGAATGAATTAACAAACTACGTTCTGAAAACAGAAAAGTCACGGGATTTAGCGTTGCTGCTATCGTAACACACCGCTATTATCATCAGCTATGCGGACAAGCGACTGATGAGTGAGCACTATCTTGATACCAATCCTAGACAGTCAGATGTTTACCTCGACTTTATGGCTTTTATTAAGCAAACCTCATAAAACCCGCCCAATTTTTGGGGCGATTGGCTATAATAGCGTGAGCGTTGTCAATATTTAACGTGTTTTATAACGACCGTTTTTATGACAATTGTTTTTATGACAACGGCTTCTATAATAGCCGCTTCGCTAAATCCCTGCACCATCGAATACCCGCAATACGATAAAGGACTATCCCCATGACAGACTTTCACACCGGTCTTGGCAAAAACGCTGCCAATCACCAACCGCTGACCCCTATCGATTTTATTATCCGCAGCGCGCAGGTTTATCCTGACAAGACTGCAATTATCTACGACGACCTAGAGCACAATGAGCTCACGCAGACATGGCAACAGACTTATGATCGCTGTCGTCAATTGGCCGATGGTCTGCGTAAATTGGGTATCGATAAAAATGACACGGTGGCGGTGATGATGCCGAACACGCCGGCGATGGTCGAATGCGCCTTTGGCGTGCCAATGTCAGGCGGCGTGCTTTGTACCCTTAATACCCGACTTGATATCAATGCCCTAACCTTTTGCCTGCAACACTCTGAAGCCAAAGTATTGATTTTAGACAGCGAGTTTGCTGAGCATGCTGAGATTATTGATGAAGCTTTTCCCAACCTCATCGTGATTCATGCGACCGATAAAGCGCTTGATATCGAGCGTTTTGGCACTATGAGTTATGAAGAGTTAATCGCCAGCTCAGACAATTTGGATAATTGGGAAAAACCGCTCGATGAATGGGATGCCATTGCGCTCAACTATACTTCTGGCACCACTGGTAAGCCCAAGGGCGTGGTCTATCATCATCGCGGTGCCACGCTCAATGCCGTGTCTAATATTTTAGATTGGGATATGCCCAAGCATCCCATGTATCTATGGACGCTGCCACTATTCCATTGTAATGGTTGGTGTTTCCCATGGACCATCGCTGAGCGCGCGGGCGTCAACGTCTGCTTACGTAAAATTGACGCTGATTTGATTTTGCAGCTGATTGCCAAGTATAAAGTCAGCCATTATTGCTCAGCGCCCGTGGTGCACAATATGATTGCCGGCGGTAAGCCTGAGTATAAAGAAGCCATTAACCATGAAGTCAAAGGCTGGGTCGCTGGTGCGCCGCCGTCTGAAACTATGCTCGCTGCTATGGAAGCCATGGGTTTTCATATCTCGCACGTTTATGGGCTGACTGAAGTTTATGGGCCAGTCACCGTTTGCGCTGAACAAGAAGAATGGGCAGCGCTTGATGTCGCTGGACGCGCGCAGAAAAAATCTCGTCAAGGGGTGACCTCGCATCTGATGACAGGCTTTGAGCTGTTTAAACAAGGGACGACCGACCCCGTTGCCGCCGATGGCGAAGAAATGGGTGAGCTGGCACTGCGTGGTAACATGGTGATGAAAGGTTATCTTAAAAGCCGTAAAGCGACCGAAGAAGCCTTTGCTGACGGTTGGTTCCGCACCGGTGATTTGGGCATCAAATACCCCGACGGCTATATCAAAATCATGGATAGGCTCAAAGACATCATCATCTCAGGTGGCGAGAACATCTCTAGTATCGAAGTCGAAAACGTCTTATATAAAATGCCGGAAATCCAAAGCTGTGCCGTCGTCGCCGCGCCGCATGATAAATGGGGCGAAGTGCCAGTGGCCTTTATCGAAATTCATGCTGGTAGCACTTTACAACGCGATCATGTCATGGAGCATTGCAAGCAATATTTGGCTGGCTTTAAAGTGCCTAAATACATTATCTTTGCTGAAATTCCGAAAACCAGTACCGGTAAAGTACAGAAGTTTGAGCTACGCCAAGCGGCAAAATCATTGGCGCACGAAACGCCAAAAGTTACGGCTAGCGCTAAATAATAGCTTTTGAAAAACTTGCACTTTGAGCAATTTGCATAAAACAGGGTCAGTCTAATGATTAGGCTCACCCTGTTTTCTTGAACTAAAAACGTAAAACCTATTCTTGTAGGCAGTCCGCTATAAAATAAACACAGAGCTACTGGTATTCATTTTGCGCAGCCTCTGTCTGCGTAGGCACAGCCAGCAAGGAAAATGAATACCAGTAGCGCGTTATCATACTTGTACTAATTTTATTTAGGACTGACTATAGCCGAACGACTAATTCAATTTTGGCTTAAGCCACTGATAGATGATCATACCAAGCAGCATGGCAGCGGCAAACACATAGCCTTGCCAATGTCCTGTACCTAGCAACACAATACTAGGCCCTGGGCAGATACCCACAAGTCCCCAACCGATACCAAACATCATCGCGCCGATTAACAACTTGTTATCAATCACCGTCTTACTTGGCAATAAGATAAAAGTACCCGCCCAGCTGGTCTTTTGCCATTTGGCTAATTGCACACCGACTATCGCTACTACTAAACCGCCGCCCATCACCAGTGCCAAGGAGATATCCCACGCGCCAAAGACGTCCAAAAACCCTTGTAACTTAGCAGGGTCGGTCATGCCTGCTATCAGCAGACCCAAGCCGAATAGTAAACCGGCCAGTAATCCAATCATATTTTTTAGCATTATTGTGCCCCATACTTAATCTGTTTATTCAAGCTGTTATAAATAATGTGCCGTCTATACCTGCGTTAAAATATGCCTAAAACATGCCTACCCACATACACAGTCAATGCACCAAACAACATAAAAGTTACCGTCGCTGCCATCGAGCGTTTCGATAGGCGGGCGTTGCCGCAAATACCGTGGCCACTAGTACAGCCTGACCCTAAACGCGTGCCAAAACCAACCAGCAACCCTGCGCCAATTAACAGCGGTAATGACGTGGTGATTTCTATATCAGGCAAAGGTCGGACCAAACTGTAAAGTAAAGGCGAGATGATAAGGCCTGCGATAAACAGTACCTGCCACATCTCTATATTTTTGGGTTTTAGTACGCTTGACACGATACCGCTGATACCCGCAATACGGCCAATACCTAATAATAAGATAACGGTCGATGTCCCTAGCAGCAAACCGCCGATTAAGGATATCGGCGTAAAGGCTAACCAGTCTATTTGTATACTCATAATGTTTACCTAAGCCAATTTTATTAAATACAAACTTAATATTCGTTTTATATAAATACATTATATAATAAAATATAATAAAAAGGTAAAAAAATACTGAGATCTGTTTAACAGAACTCAGTATTGTTACCTAACTTATAGTAAAAATTATGCAGGCTGCTCTGCCAATACTTCATCAAGCGCTTTTTCAAAACGTTGTACCGCTCCGTCAACATCAGTCAATTTATCAAGACCAAATAGACCTAAGCGGAAAGTTTTAAAGTTCTCAGGTTCGCCTACTTGTAGCGGAACGCCAGCGGCGATTTGCATGCCAGCTTCAGCAAAGGCGCTACCTTTATGCATATCATCACGGTCGGTATAGGCAACCACGACGCCCGGCGCTTCAAAACCTTCTGCCGCCACGCTTTCAATGCCTTTGTCCACCAATACTTTACGAATACGTTTGCCAAGCTCCCACTGCGCCTCGCAAAGCTTATCAAAGCCGACTTCCTTAGCTTCATTAATAGCATCGCGGAACTGGCGTAAGCTATCGGTTGGCATGGTTGCATGATAAGCGTGACCGCCATTTTCATAGGCGCGCATGATATTTAACCACTGTTTTAAATCTAAGCTAAAGCTATCAGATTCCGTGCTCTCTACTTTTTGCACAGCCGCATCGCTGAGCATTACCAAACCTGCACCCGGCGTGCTGCTCCAGCCTTTTTGCGGCGCGCTAATCAGCACGTCAATGCCCAAATCTTTCATATCAAGCCAGACGCAACCCGAGGCAATACAGTCAATGACCAATAGACCGCCAACGCTATGAACAGCCTCGGCCAATGCTTTGATATAGTCTTCTGACAAAATTATGCCTGATGAGGTTTCAACATGCGGCGCAAAAACGATGGCAGGTTTTGTGTCTTTAATTTTAGCAACCGCTTCATCGATAGCAACTGGAGAAAACGGCTTTGGCGTCTCACCCTCTTCACGATTGGCAGTCAATACCGTAGACGATTTGGCAATTTTGCCTTTGTCTAAAATTTGCGTCCAACGATAGCTAAACCAACCGTTACGGATAATCAGGCAGTCTTCATCATTGGCCAATTGACGCGCCACCGCTTCCATACCATAAGTGCCAGAGCCCGGTACAATCGCCACCGCATCAGCGTTATAGACTGACTTTAGGTTGCTAGACAAGTCATTCATTACTTGCTGAAAGACTTTTGACATGTGGTTTAAGGCGCGGTCAGTATAGACCACCGAATATTCTAATAAGCCGTTTGGATCAATATCTTGACGTAATGCAGTCATAGGACGCTCCTAGTTTATAGTTAGGCAATATAGGTATTGGCAAATTTTAGTGATAACGAGCCAAATACTACGATAGATAGTATTTATCGGGCCCTCATATCGAGTAATCATCGAGAGTATGACGCAGGGTTGATGATATAGCGCTTTATCCTAGCGCTATTGCCGTTGACGAGTATGTCGTGTGCGCTTTATTTTTATTTTAAACAGTACTACAGACGATAGGCGCGCCATTATCAGACCGTGAATGACAGCCTATTGAATCATCAATACTGAGAATTAATGAAATGAGAAGATATTAAGAGGCAATTGATAAAATTAGACTTTGAAAAAAAAGCCAAAATCAATTAGTTAAAGGATTATTAGAAATAAGCGCTGCCACATAACCAAAAATTATCGCCACTTAATACACTCATAACAACTTGATATTAGCACTGATAATGCAGGTTGACAACGCTCAGCTTGCATAAGTTGAAAGCTTAGCCAATTTATGATTTTTGAAGAGAAACCGTTTCAAAAGGAAGAGTTTTAAAAGAAACGGTTTTAAGAGAAATAGTAAGAAAAACAATTAGTGAATTAAAAGGAGTAATGATTACTGACGACGACCACGATGCGCGTCTTGTAATCCCGAGACCACAAAATCTAGCAATTCATTGTCACCTTCGCGTGCCGCTTTACGCATCAGCTTCGAGGGCGCATGGGTCAGCGTCTGGGTTAAACGCCGCGATAGCTCAGTGATAATAGCTTCAGGGCTGGCGTTATCTTGTTGCAGCTTAACAATGGATTCATGCAGCAGCTTATCGACTTGGTCATGGGTGCGCGCGCGATATTGTTGAATCTCTTTACCGACTTGGCGCACCTGAAAGCGCCGATCCATCTCAACCACCAACTGACTGACCAGCAGCTCAGCATCGACCGCTGCTTGCCGGCGCTGCTCAATATTACCAGCAATCACGTGTTGCAAGTCATCAACAGAATACAAATACACATCGTCGATACGGCTAATGGTAGAGTCGATATCGCGCGGCACCGCCAAGTCAATCATCAGCATCGGCTGATAACGCCGGCTTTTAAGCGCGCGCAAGGTCATGGTCTTATCAATCAATATATCCATACTGCCGCTACAACTACTGACGATATCAGCTTCTGCCAATACTTGCGGCAACTCTTGCAGCGATTTCACTTCTACCATACGCTCGGGTCGACGCAATTCGGCGGCCAACGCTTCGGCGCGCTCAGGATTGCGGTTACAAATAATGACCCGCCCGACCCCAAGCCCAGCGATATGCGTTGCCACCAAGCGATTCATCTCGCCTGCCGCAACAACCAATAACGTGCGATTGGGCAAATCGTCAAATATCTGCGTCACCAATTTGGCTGCAGCATAGCTCAGCGATACCGCTTGAGCGCCGACTTTGGTTTCGTTGCGCACGCGTTTGGCAGCGGCAAATACTTGATCGACAATCCAGCCGAGCTGATTGCTGAGCGCCTTTTGGTCTTGCGCCAAATGCACAGAACGTTTGATTTGACCGAGTATCTGCGGCTCACCCAATATCATCGAGTCAAGACCAGCAGCCACTCGCAGCCAATGAGTCAGCGCATGAGTATCACGGTGCACATAAAGATAAGGGTCAATCTCTTCCAAAGGTAACTGTTTAAAATCCGCCAGCCAGGCTTTAATTTTTAAGATATGAGCGCTAATTGCCGCGGTAGAAGGCTGCGTACTAATGGCATTATTACTCGAAACAGCAGTTTGCTGCGCTGCTAAAGCTGCGCCTGATTCTGACGGTACTGAGACTTGCGGGACGAGTGCATAAATCTCAGTACGGTTGCACGTCGAGACAATCACGCTACCATCGGTAAAGCGCTCTAGCTGCTGCAGGGCAATATTCACATCGTCACCGACAAGCGCCAAGCGCTCTCGCAGAGCGACTGGTGCGGTTTTGTGATTGACCCCAATGACCACTAATCTCATTATTGATAGACCATAAATATAACGTTCACCTGCCAGCCAAACGCTTTTAGAATGTGAAAAAACCTATTCAATCAGCAGTGCTAAAAAACAGTTTTTCACAGACAGCGCTTGCTCAACTGGCTGTGAAAAAACGTCTTTAATAAATCATTATCAATATAAACGTCTAAAAAGCGCTTATTATATCATTATTGCTAGCTTTATTTAACAAGCAGCGCTAGGCGATGGTATTTGTCTGTATCTGGGCATGACAACGATAAATCAACTGCTGTAATTGCTTTTAAATAAAGGCCAGTGTTATTTATCTAATTTGTCAGCGCTGGTTTACTAGAGGACTTACTAGCAGATGTTTAAGCTATCAGAGTTTATTGAACGCTACTTAAAGTCATTTATCGTCATTACTTAATCGCCTAAATATTGTTAGTATTTGAGTAACATAGGCGCTATTGTTTATCGCTTTCATCTGCTCTTATAATGACAACAACAAACATCTTTAAAATAAAGACAATAAAATCCTCCTGTTAGAATGCAAGTGGACTAATGGGAAAATATTGCTCGCTAGATTTTTTGGGTCATCCTTTAGATTGCAACCTATGTATAATGATCAATCTCGCCTCCGCGCCTTATTGCAAGCCACTATTGAGCGCCTATGTCAGCGTTATAAGCTAACGTTGTCGTTGGCCATTTGTCTATGCCTAGGATTCCCCGCCCATGCCAAATATGTCAGCCCTGCGTTGACCGCTCCGATATTAAATACTGACTTGGCCAATTCGTCTACAACTTCAGCAGCTAAAGCAAGCAATACCGATATCCTTGATCAGACTGCCAATGAAATAGCTCCTCTGCCATCGTCTACTGAGCAGTCTCAGCTAGCAGTAAATAGCGCTGATGCAAACAATCAAGCAACATTTAGCCCAGCCCAATCAGAGCTTGGCGAGCCAAGTTTATACGCGCTGTTAGATGCCGAATTTGCCGCAGATCGCGATGACAATAAGCGCGCGCTGACTATTTATAAGCAGCAATCTTTTAAGCAAGATGCGACCGCGGTATTTGAGCGCGCGCTAAGCTTGTCTTTACGTAATGAAAGCGTTGAGGATTCATTGCGCTTTGCCAAAACTTGGCAAGACCAAAACCCCGACCACGTGCCCGCTTGGTTTTATGTGGCGCATTTGGCCCTGCGTGCGCACGACTATGAATTGGCGGGCGCCACTCTAAACCGCATTTTAAACTATGACCCGCGAGCCGATCTGAGCGAAATACTGATTGGCATTTATCCCAATACCGATGAAGACAAACGCGAGTTGCTTGCCGCTTTGCAACCTATCGATAGCGAGCAAAACGCTTCGCTTTCGGTATTAAAGGCTGGTTTACTGTATCAATTTGATGAGCCTGAGGTCGCTATTGTCCATATCGATCGTGCCCTCGCGCGTCAGCCAGATTATGTGCCTTTTATCACTTTAAAAGCCGACATCTTACGCAAGACCAAGCCATCAGCAGCCGTGCTTGATTATATTAACCAAGCGCGCCTACGTAACCCTGATAGCAAGAGCTTATACTTATATGAGATTCGTTATTTACTCGATTTGCGGCAAAGCGAGCAGGCTTGGCAGCTATTACTTGATGCACACGGGCGCTTTGCTGATGATGACGAAATCACTTTGCTCGCCGCGCTGGTGAGCTTGGACGTTGAAGAATACGCCAGCGCCGACCAGCTGCTTAATATCTTGGCTAAAAATCCGGGTTATCTTGACCAAGCCTATTACTACCTTGGCATCAGTGCCGAGCGCCAGCAACGCTTTGAGCAAGCAAAACACTATCTCAATGGTGTGATGCAAGAGGACTTGGTGTTAGAAGCGCGGCGAAAAGTGGTGTCGTTTGAGCTGCTAAACGATGACGTCGATGTCGCCATTGCCACTTTAGAGAAGCTGCGTAAAGACTTTAGCATCTTCGCGCCTGACAGCTTTGTCATGCAAGCGGATATCTTATGGCAGCAAAATGAGCCCGAGGAAGCGCTACGGTTATTAACGCGCGCCAGCCGCAAATATCCTAATAATGAGATGCTGCTATTTGCCCGCGCGCAGCTGCTTGACGACAAAGACGATTATATCGTTAAGCGCACTTTATTGAACCATTTGCAAACGCTCGACCCAACCAACCTTGCTTATCAGCTTAGCTATGCGCAGTTATTGCTCGCCAATGAACGCAGCTCCAAGCAAGGTTTGGCGCTAGCAACGGCTATTATCCAAATCCGTTATGATGACCCGCGCTATGACAATGAGCTGCATTTGCAAGCGTTAAACGTACTCGCCGCCAATGCTTTAGCGAACGAAGATTATCAACAAGTTATCGACTATCTACAAACCCCGTACGACGTTTTTCCAACCCTACGTTCAGGCACGCTACTGCTGCGCGCTTATCAAGGGCTAGGCGATAATGAAAAAGTTGAGGCGTTGCTTGCTGAGTTACAAGAGCGTTTTTCATTTGGGCAGCGCAACGTCAATGACCGTATACAGCTTTATTAAAGTGCTTTTTGCTCAAAGCTTATTGGATACTCATCATAAAATACGATTAAAAACAAAAACGTTTGCGCTAAAAACTACAAGCCAGTTATAAGAAATGAACAGCCATGCATCAGCGCGTAACAAATCATGCTTAAGCTAAGCGTTTATTGTTTCATTTAATCTTTTAACAAATCTGTTGCTTTTAAAACTTGTCTATTTTTGAGGATATATCATGTCAGTATTAAAAAAAAACCAGCCGAATAAACTGGCGCTATTTAGCACTTTAACGGCCGCGCTCGTTATCACATCTGGTTGTCAGTCATTAAAAACCGCCAATGCTACCAATCAGCCTGTTGGCACGGTACAAGGTCAGAAACCTGAACAACCTAAAAAGCTTGAGAACTTTAATATCACGGGCAAGATCGGCGTTACCACACCTAGTAAGGACAATTCAGGAAACCAAGGCGGCAGTGCGTTTTATGCATGGGGACAACAAAATGACCGTTTTGCTATCGAATTGATTGGTGCGCTTGGCATTGGCAAAACCAATATCGAATATAATGGTCAGTCGGCGACTTTAGTCAGTGAAAAAACCGGTACTTTAACCGCTGCTGACCCTGAAACCTTGCTCAAAAAAGCCACAGGCTGGCAAGCGCCGATTTCACAAATGCCGTATTGGATATCGGGTCGCCCAGCGCCTTCAGACAGCGCGCCACAGCTTGATGACCAAAACCGTTTAATTAGCTCGGTCAATGGTGAATGGCAAGCGAACTTTAGTTATAAAGGCAACGACAAATTGCCAAATAAAATCAGTGCCGTACAGTCACAAGGCAATAAAGTAGTGATGACCATCGACCATCAAAAATAATGGCCTTATGTAGACAGTAGAAAATACTATCTTTACTTACAACTCATAAAGACATTTATTTATGACTGAACGCACCACCGCAACATCAGTTATCACGCGCTTGTCACCGGCCAAGATTAATTTATTTTTGCACATCACTGGTAAGCGCGCTGATGGCTATCATAATCTGCAAACCGTCTTTCGCCTGCTTGACTGGGGCGATTATCTGCATTTTACGTTTGTAGACGATACGGCACTTTCTATTATAGATAAAACCTTCGACGCTGCTAAGCTTTGTCATCAGCTGCTAACGCTCGCTGGTGCCGACACCATAACCAGCAGTATCGATGACAATCTGATTTTTAAAGCCGCCCGAGCGTTACTAGCATTTGCTCTCCAAGCTGACAGACTACCTAAGCAGCTGCAATCAGTGCAAATCACCTTGGATAAGCACTTACCAATGGGTGCAGGCTTAGGCGGTGGCTCATCCAATGCGGCAACGACATTATTAGTTTTAAATGAGATCTGGCAGCTCAACTTTAATCAAAATGAGCTGATAAAAATTGGCGCAAGCATTGGCGCCGATGTGCCGATATTTATCTTTGGGCAAGATGCGATTGCCATGGGTATTGGCGAGGAGCTGACAGCGATTGATTTGCCCGAGCAGCAATATTTAGTCTTAACCCCAAACGCCCATGTCAACACGGCCAAGCTGTTCGCCCATCCAAAGCTACAACGAGATATCGACGCCCTATCCATTGACATTATCAAAAGCCAGACCAATGACTATGTGCAACGTTTAAATACACCTTATCAAAATGTGTTTAGTCATGTCGTCACCAGTCTCGCTCCGTCTGTCGATGCGGCATTACGGTATTTGCAAGGCTTAGAGATGCAAGCACTTGGCACAGCTCGGATGACCGGCTCTGGTAGCGCGGTATTTTTACCATTGGATGCGAGTATTATTGATGATAAAACGCTGTTGGCAAAGTGGGTTAACAATGCGCCTTGTGCGGCGTACGTAGTGGGGAATCTACAAGTTAAATAGAATTAATAATATGATTTTCTTCGCTTAAAGGTTATTTATCATGAAAGGCAATTCTTTTACGTTATCAATAAGTATTTTGGCCCTTTCAATAGCCGTGACAGCCTGCACCAACAATTCTGATACTCAAAACGTCACGTTACCTGCGCCAAAAGTATCTATCGATAACATGGCCAGTGATAGCAGCACTAACGATTTTAAGAATAAGCCCTATGCCCAGTTTTTTACTTATCCATATAAACATGGTGCGGAAATAGAACCAGCTATGGGCGGCATTTTGGTTATGAAAGACGGCTGTTTGCTTATCCAAAACGATGATAGGCTTAACGTTCCTGTGTTTCCTCATGGCATAACCACTTGGAATGAGGAGACCCAGACTCTGACCGCCAATGGCGTTGATATACCTTTGAACACTGAGCTATTTACTAACGGACCCTTAAGCGGCGGGAAATACGACCCTAGTTACGATTATAATTTCGAGCAACAAGCCAACCCTAAATGCTTGGAAAATAGATATATCGTATTTTTGGGTTCACAGTTTATGGACGCTACAGATTTACCAAATAATTAGCCTATACAAGCTAAAACTGAGGCCAAACCCTACTTATAGCGTATAAATAAAATGAGTATAAAGACCATATATAAATTTTCATTAACTCAACATCGGTTTTATTTTCGACCTATTTATAATAAAAGCCATAAAAAGGCGCAAATGACTTGCAAAATCTAAATATTTATTTATAATAGGTCGCCTCAATAGGGGTATAGCCAAGTTGGTAAGGCATCAGGTTTTGATCCTGACATCCGTTGGTTCGAGTCCAGCTACCCCTGCCATTTTTAAGTGTAAAGCGTCCGATATGTCGTCATTATAAGCCGTTTTTAAATAAACGCTTATTTTATTGACATTGACAACGTTATCCCAGTTTCGGTATAGTTCGCAATGAACACCGTTAGGGAAAAGTTATATTGTAGACAATTTATCTGTTTATAATATAACGAACAGGTCGTGACGCTATTTTAAGCGTAATTTAGTATAAATTATGCCTAGATATCGACGTACACAGCCTAGACATTACAGGGGTATAGCCAAGTTGGTAAGGCATCAGGTTTTGATCCTGACATCCGTTGGTTCGAGTCCAGCTACCCCTGCCATTTTTTACTGTAATAGTAGTCATCAATAGTTTTCCATACTCTTTTCTAAATTTGAGCAGTTTGATACTGCTTAGCGGTCGCTGCTTGAGTTAATCAATAGGACTTCTGTCATGCCTTATTTGGCGATTTTTACGGGTAATGCCCACCCAGAATTAGCAAAAACCGTAGCCGATCATCTCCATATACCTCTTGGTAAAGCTGACATCACGCGCTTTTCTGATGGCGAAATTGCCGTGGAAATCAAAGAACACGTACGTGGCAAAGACGTGTTTATCATGCAGCCTACTTGTGCACCGACTAACGACAATTTGATGGAAATCATGATGATGGCCGATGCCTTGCGTCGTTCTAGTGCTGGCCGGATCACTGCTGTCATGCCATACTTCGGTTATGCCCGTCAAGACCGCCGTCCGCGTTCAGCACGTGTACCTATCTCGGCCAAAGTCGTCGCTGACATGCTAAACATCGTTAGTATTGACCGCGTTATGACCGTTGATTTGCACTCAGATCAGATTCAGGGCTTCTTTGATATCCCAGTTGATAACATCTATGGTACGCCTGTCTTATTGAACGATCTTAAAAAACAAGATTATGACAATATCATGGTGGTTTCACCTGACGTCGGCGGTGTGGTACGTGCGCGTGCCATGGCGAAGCAGTTGGGCGATACCGACATGGCGATTATTGATAAACGCCGTGCCCGTGCCAATGAATCACAAGTGATGCACATCATCGGTGATGTCCGTGACCGTGATTGCGTCATCGTTGATGACATGGTTGATACCGCAGGTACGTTATGCAAAGCCGCTGAAGCCTTAAAGCAAAATGGCGCGCGCCGCGTACTTGCTTATATTACTCACCCTGTCCTATCGGGTAATGCGCTAAAGAACATCAGCGAATCGGAATTGGATGAGATTGTGGTAACTGATACCATTCCATTGTCTGACGCGGCTAAAGCCTGTAGCAAAATCCGTCAAGTAAGTATCGCACCGATGCTGGCTGAAAGCTTACGCCGTATCAATAACGAAGAATCTATCAGCGCTATGTTTGATGCCTAGTTAATGCTTAAGATTTTCTTTCGCTAAAAAATATATTACTAAAAACGCTAAGTTTAATGACTTGGCGTTTTTTTATGTAAGACTGGCGTGCGCTATTTTAGCTAGGTCTTTATTATTGTTAAAGAATCACGTATAATGCGCGCCTGTATTCATCATTCGTTAACCCCTATTATTTTTGGGTATTTTATACTTAGCGACATGATTGATACTTTCTAAAGTATTGATTATCCGGTGATAGACTGGTCGCAAGTCTGTTATTGCTGGTAGATACTTCACATACTCTCTATAGGATTATATCCATGGCTATTGATCATTTTGCAATCAACGCAGTTGACCGCTCTGCTGAACAACAAGGTAAAGGTGCGAGCCGCCGCCTACGTAAGCAGAACCTAGTTCCTGCTATCATTTATGGTGGTGGTGAAGAACCAACTGCTATCTCTATCAAAATCAACGAGCTCGTAAAATCGCTTGAATATGAAGCGTTTTTCTCACAAATTTTGACCATCACTACCGATAAAGGTGATGAGCAACAAGTCGTTATCAAAGACTTGCAGCGCCATCCTGCTAAAGGTTTCCCAATGCATGCAGATTTTCAGCGCATTGTGAAAGGTCAAAAAATCAACATGCACGTGCCGCTACATTTTGCAGGCCGTGAAGAAGCGCCAGGTACGAAAGCGGGTGGTATCTTATCTACGCTAGTATCTGATGTTGAAATCGTTTGCCTACCATCACAATTACCTGAATACTTAGAAATCGACGTATCAGGCATGGAAATTGGTGATCTATTCCGTCTATCAGACATCAAATTGCCTGAAGGCGTAATTATCTTTGATCTTGACATGGAAGATGCTCACGACCGTACCGTTGTGAACATGCAGCCACCAACAGTTGAAGAAGTTGACGAAGACGCTGACGAAGTTGATGCAGCTGACGTACCTGCTACTGAGCAAGGTGCTGAGCCTGAAGACAAAGACGCTGAATAATAATCTTTATAACGCTTATATAGCAGCCTTATGGTTGCTCGGTTATAAAAGATTGGTTTAGTCAAAAAATAGCAGGTGATGAATGTCTCCTGCTGTTTTTGTAACTGAGGTTTGAAAAGAAGGTTTGAAAAGTAGGATAAAGACGATTTATTCATCTTACTTTTCAAACCTTATCACTCATTTATTAAATTTAAGCAGGGTGTTTTTATGGCCATAAAGCTTATTGTCGGTCTTGGTAATCCTGGTCAGCAGTATATGTTTACGCGTCATAATGCCGGGTTTTGGTTCGTCCATCATTTGGCGCAGCAGTTTAATATTGCCCTCGCCCCTGACAAAAAATTCCACGGGGTGACGGGACGTGGGCAAATTCATGGTCACGATGTGCGCCTGCTTATGCCTCTAACCTTTATGAATAAATCTGGTCAATCGGTGGTGCCGATGGTCAATTTTTATGGCATTAACAATAATGAGCTGCTGATTGCCCATGATGAGCTCGATATTCCCGCTGGCAGTATCAAGCTTAAAACCGACGGTGGTCACGGCGGGCATAACGGTCTGCGTGATATCACCCCGCACATTGGCAACGACTTTCATCGCCTGCGTATCGGTATCGGTCATCCGGGTCACAAGTCTAAAGTCAGCGGTCACGTATTATCGAAAGCGGCGCCTGATGAGCAAATGGCTATCGATAGCGCGTTAAGTGCTGCTTTTGACGCCTTACCGTTATTATTAGATGGTGATATTGAAAAAGCGCGCTCGCAGATTAATGGCTTTAAATTACCAGAATAATCTGCCGTTGATGGCAAACATTTAAGTCATTTAAATCGCCAAAGCGTAAATTTAGCCGTGACTTTTAGGCAAATAACTTTTATTCTACTTACCCTGTCCCCATTAAGCTTTTGATTTGGTTCATTTATATCAGTTACCCTAAGGAAGCAACTTATGCTACTTAATATGCTCAAGTGCAAATTACATCGCGCCCGTGTTACCCATGCTGAACTGCACTACGAAGGCTCATGCGGTATCGATGGTGACCTACTAGACCTCGCTGGTCTGCGTGAAAACGAATCTATCGATATCTACAATGTCACCAATGGCAAGCGTTTTCGCACCTATGCGATTCGCGCTGAAGCGGGCTCTGGCATTATCTCGTTAAACGGTGCCGCCGCGCATATGGCAGACCTGGGCGATATCGTCATCATTTGTGCTTATGCCCATTTTGATGAAGTAGAAGCCGCTACCTATCAGCCAAAACTGGTGTATTGCAATGAAGACAATACCGTGAAAGACACTGCCAATATCATTCCGGTACAAGTGGCTTAATTATCCATGACTGCTATTTAAGTGATCAATAAAAAAGCTGAATCTAAGGTGTAATGGACATTATTCATGCTGGCGTAGTGTCTAACGCTATATACTGTCTATATTTGCAAGGAATCAAAGCCATGAATCAAAAAACTGCCCTTTTTGTCATGATAAACACACCAAG
>NZ_LXWA01000033.1:0-45779 GCF_001652315.1 Psychrobacter sp. SHUES1
GCTGATTACTTTATTGCTGATAAGGGCTATGACTCAGAGGCTATCAGAGATAAAGCTCGAAGCCATAATATGATACCTGTCATCCCTAAAAGGAAGAATGCCAAACAGCCTAATCCAGAGTTTGATAGCTATTTGTACAAGCTGCGTCATCTTGTTGAAAATATGTTTGCAAGGCTTAAGCACTTTCGTAGTATCGCTACTCGCTATGAGAAGTTAGCTCGTAATTTTAAGTCAATGCTCTATCTGGCGTGTACTATCGTTCATTGTAAGATGAATTGAAGACGCGCCCTAGGGTCGGTTGCTAAGTTTGTATTCATTTGCTTGGCAGATGCCCTATTCTGAGCAACTGACGTGCTGTTAACTCCTAATGGTACCTGAGAATTTTTTGAGAGTAAGTAATTGAAGGCAAATACGGCAAGCAAGAAGACAGCGCAAAAGATAGCCATGACACTGAGAAACTTGGCATAATTAAGCGACCTACTCTTTTTAGGTTTCTTTGTAGATTTAGCCGTGTCAGCGTAAAATGGAGAGGTTGATTGGTGAGCTGTGACTGTTTCGTTAGAATGAATGATATCTAAGGATTGATGGTTCTCGCTCTGCTTATGTAGCTTATGTACCATAGTCGCATCCGCTGCAGAATTTTCTAACGCTTTTTGCTTATCTTGCTGCTGCATGTAGCGCTCATAGGGCCGACGCATACGCTTTCGACCCTCGATATTCAAGATAACATCATTACTGTTAAGGCTACTGCTAGGCAGCTTATTAGCGATATCAGGATTTCCGTCATTACTTGAGGGGTTCATAAGTCAGTACCGTATCCATATATATGATGAGCGGTATATATCCGCGTCTTTATATGATGATACGTAACCTATGACACGATGCAATGATTTTTGGAATGAGCGTAAGAATTAACAGATAAACGGTATCAAAACACAAGCTCGTTGCTCAAAATCATTATTATCACAGCTTAATCGTTGGTCTCACGATACAAGGTACTTTGTGACTCTTCTCTAAAGTCCTCGTATGTAATGGCTGGCTCAGATGCCGATTCATTTTCTGAATCATCGATAGCGGCGGCTGGTTTACGATTAACGTCTTTGTTGTCGGTATTTACCACCTGAGGCTGAGTATTTACAGGCTGTTGCTTGCTGGCATCATTCGAAGTATTTGTTGCATTTGCGGTATTATTATCGCTGTTATTACTACTGTTTGTCGTGCCAGCGTTATCAGACGCTGCCACCTTAGATTTAGGTTCAGGTTCAGGCGCTGTGGTTGACGTTGATAAGACCCCCGTAAAGATAAGGGCTAGTACCACCGCAGCAATGAATAATGAGCCCACTATCATGCCAATAATGAGCGGTTTTTTGCTACTTGCCAGCTTTTTATTTTTTGAGAGGGTAAATGCGGTTGGACTTTGTACTACCAAACCGTCGTTATCTATGTTCTCATTAGTACTTTTAGAATCATGATCTTGAATGTTTTCATCGTTTTTAGAATGGTTTTTAGAAATGTGCTTGGCATCATCTAAAGAGTCTGTACTGGAAAAGGAGGCTTTTTCTTTTACCATAGCATCATGAGGTAGGTCAGCTTCATTGCTTGCTGTACCACTTACCTCTAGACGCTCATCTTCATCAAAGAAATTCAAATGAACGCCGGTACTTTTACTGCTCGTTCGCTGTAGGCTGCTCTCTGGTTGCCAATCCTCTTGCTGGCTGGCGAACAATTCTAGCTCTGCTGCGCTCAAAGGCTCGTATGAGGACAGTTTATCAGCGTTTTTTAGCGGTGCGAGCCTGCCGTTGCCGCTAATACTACTGGCTTGTTCGCCATCTTCATTGTCATTGCTGTCCACATTTTCGACACGCGTGATAAAGCGCTCATAGATATCGTTTTTACGCGAGCGTCTACGCGGCTTAGCATTAGCGATTTTAGCCAAATTTGCCTCTAGATCAGTGCTTTTCTTGCTTTTTTTGTCGCTCATGAAGAGATACCAGAACAGTGAATGCCACAAAAATTAGATGATTGCTAAAATTAAGGTATAAATGTTTTTTTACGTTTTATCTATATAACTAATTTACATCAATTGTTTGCTAAATTGTAACACTATCGTTGCCACACAATATAGTGTGTCACTCCCTATCCTTCAAGTATAATTTTAGCTGGGTCGCTGCTATTTACATAAAATAGCTAACATATCTGATTAAATGAGCGTCATAAACAGGTGAGTATCATCATATGGATCTAAAACAGCTCAATGCCTTTATCGCTATCGCTGATCTTAAAAGCTTTAGCGCCGCTACTAGCAAGACGGGGTTGTCACAGCCGACGCTTAGCCGGTTGCTCAAGCAACTTGAAACCGATATGGGCGTAGAATTAATCGACCGCTATCATAGACCGCTCCACCTGACCGAAGCGGGCGCGTTTTTTTACGATAAAATCAGCACCATTCTGACAGAGATTGATACCGTCACCAGTATGACCCAGCGCTTATCGGCGCCAAGTGCGGCTTTAAATATTGGCTTTGTACCATCGGTGCTGTACGGGCTATTACCTGAGGTTATCGCCAAGCTAAAGCAGTCTCATCCTGATATTGAGGTCAATCTCAAGGACATCAGTTCCTATCAGCAAATTCACGCCTTAAAAAGCGGTGATATTGATATTGGCTTTGGGCGTTTTGCGCATCAAGATCCGTGGATTCAGCAAATACTATTGCGGCATGAGCGTTATCTGGTAGCACTGCCTAAAGCACATCCGCTCGCCGATAGCGATGAGCAGCGTCTGATTGACTTGGCAAATAACCGCTTGATTTTATACCATCAAACCCATCTGCCTATTTCGACGACCGCGATACCTATTAAGTCTTCTAACGATCAGCCTTCTTTTGAGCCAGTCACTGAACCTTTGCTGCATTTATTTGCCCAATATGGTATCTCGCCATTTATGACCACCACCGTCAGTGATTTACAAGTGGCGCTCGGTTTGGTTGCCGCGGGCGAAGGCATTACTTTAGTCCCTGCCAGCCTAAAAACGGTGCGTACTGAGCAAATCGTCTATCGTCGCCTATTGCATGAAAATGCTACCTCTCCTATCTACCTGCATACCCTTAAAGACTTTATCCATCCAAAAATCCCCGACTTACTTAGCGCGATTTATCAAGTCTATGAGCGCCGCGGTATCACTTATCGCAAGCAAAGTTTTACCTCGCAAGGGTAAAGAGTATTAAAGTACGTCGAAGCGCTTTAAATCGTGCGAAATGGCAGCTATCGGCAGCATATTGTGGTATAAAGAACCGGCAAAAAAATTGGCGCTAACCCTTGATATTCATAAACTATTATGCTAACCATCAAGAATAGGTATGCAAACTATTAGTAATAATAATTAAAATAATCCTTATCTTGCTCAGCAGCAGTATGCTAAAGTCGATACAAGACGAATCGTTTTATATTTATATTTTAACTGCTATATAAATTGTATAAACCGTTTCTCTCATGATCACTGGCAAACTGACACAGGTAAGTGATGTTTTGCCGTTTTAACCATTTCGAGGTATTCATGACCACACAACCACTCAACACTCCAAGCGCCACCGACGATGGCGCAACTGGGCACGCTGTTCCCCAGCAAGAAGGATTTAGCTGGCGGATTTTTGGCCCCGGTATATTAATGGCGACTGCTGCTATCGGTGGCTCGCATCTGATTTCATCGACGCAGGCGGGCGCGCTATATGGCTGGCAGCTGGCGATTATGATTATTTTAGCCAACGTCTTTAAGTATCCGTTTTTTCGCTTCGGCACCGATTATGTTTATGATACGGGCGAGAGTTTAATCGCAGGCTATGCCAAACGCTCAAGGGCCTATCTTTGGATTTACTTTATTCTCTCCATCCTATCAGCGGTGATTAGTACGGGTGCGGTGTCCCTAATTGCAGCGGTTATCTTAGGCTTTATGCTGCCCGCCTCACTGCAGCTCTCAACCATGAGCTTGTCGATGATTATCGTAGCAGTATCATGGTTCTTCTTGATTGCTGGTCACTATAAGCTGCTCGATGGCGTGACCAAGTGGATTATGATTGCCCTGACCACAGCAACGGTCGCCGCGGTGGTCATTGCCGCTGGCAAGCCAACTGTTATGGTGACAGATTTTGTCGCCGCATCTCCTTGGAATCTTGCGACCTTGGGCTTTATTGTCGCGTTGATGGGCTGGATGCCAGCGCCACTTGAGTTTGCAGCGATTACCTCGATGTGGACGTCAGCCAAAAGAAAAACCGACAATACCACTCACCGCCAAGGTTTGTTAGACTTTAACGTTGGCTATGCAGTGTCGGCTATTTTAGCGCTGTTTTTCTTAGCGTTAGGCGTGTTCGTACAGTATGGCTCGGGTCAAGAGATTGAACTGGTCGGCGGCGCTTATATCAATCAGCTGATTAACATGTATACCGCCACCATTGGTGAATGGTCACGCCTACTGGTCGCCTTCGTCGCCTTTATGTGCATGTTTGGCACCACAATTACCTGCGCTGATGGTTATGGGCGTGCCAATGCTGAATGCTGGCGTTTGATTAAAGGTCAAAGTGAGATTAATAAAAAACAAATCGCTTTTTGGACCACTTATGCGATTGGTGGCGGATTGGTGATTATCACTTTCTTTACCGGACAATTAGGGGCGATGCTCAAGTTTGCCATGATATCGGCGTTTGTCTCGGCGCCTATTTTTGGTTGGCTTAATTACTCATTGGTTAAAAACCATAAAAAACTATCAATGGGTATGAATGCCTTATCGATTGCAGGGTTGATATTCTTGACAGGTTTTGCACTTTTGTTCCTTGCCAACCTTGCAGGATTTGTTGGTTAAGCAATATTTACCATTAAGATTCTATGATAGAAGTAAAAAAAGCCCTTTTAGCCCTGCTATGAGGGCTTTTTATTGTTAAGTAATTATTTTTTTAAGAGTTGACTGACAAAAAATCCAGCTATTTGTAACTAAATGTAAATTAATTAATATGGTAAAGATGACGACTTTAGTAATATGAATAACTATTATGATAAAGGTTTAAAAAATGGATATTACTATTCTATAATTGAATATATTTAATATAAGTAATAACTATTTAAAGTAAGTTTAATATAAGCTTGCGAAACACCGCTTTGCAGTCATGGATAATTGGGTATAATCAAGCACAACAATTTTATCCTTCATCACACGATAAGATTACCCTCCACGTAAGGACGACGATATGACCTCTTCAGCTGGCGCTCGCTTTCGCAGTGCAATAAAACAAAAAAACGATAACAACCAACCATTACAAATTGTCGGCGCGATCAACGCTTATACGGCGATGATGGCGACCCAAGTCGGTCATCAAGCGCTATATCTCTCAGGTGCGGGCGTGGCCAATGCCTCATTTGGTCTGCCTGATTTGGGCATGACCAGCCTTGATAACGTCTTAGAAGACGCACGCCGTATTACCGATGCAGTGGATACGCCGCTATTGGTTGATATCGATACTGGTTTTGGCGGCGCTTTTAATATCGCTCAAACCATCAAAAAAATGGAAAAAGCCGGCGTTGCAGCCGTTCATATCGAAGACCAAGTGGCGCAAAAACGCTGTGGCCATCGTCCAAACAAAGAAATCGTGAGTATCTCTGAGATGGTTGATCGCCTAAAAGCGGCGCTTGATGCCAAAACTGACTCTGACTTTGTAGTAATGGCGCGTACTGACGCCCTATCTGTTGAAGGGCTTGATGCAGCGGTTGAGCGTGCCGTTGCTTTTCAAGAAGCGGGTGCTGACATGATTTTTGCCGAAGCACTGACCGATATCGAGATGTACCGTAAGTTTACTGACGTACTTGATATTCCAGTCCTTGCCAATATGACTGAGTTTGGTCAAACCGACCTTTATACCACTGAGCAGTTATATGGCGTTGGGGTTGATATGGTACTGTATCCCTTATCAGCGTTTCGTGCGATGAATAAAGCGGCATTAAACGTTTATCAGCATCTGCTTGATGATGGCACGCAAGAAAAAGTCGTCGATACCATGCAAACCCGTATGGAGCTTTATGACTTCTTAAACTATCATGAGTTTGAGCAAACGCTAGATAAGTTGTTTGCCAATAGTAAATAAGCATTAAGTCAACCATAAGCAAAATCATCTACCTTTGGTTTTGCTTATTCACTTTTAGTCATCTTTATTTTTTAACTCAAAAAGAGCTACCAACAAAAGGAATTTAACATGGCAGCACAGAACCAATCAACAAAAGTATTGTCAGGCGCAGGTCTACGTGGTCAGGTCGCGGGCAAGACGGCACTATCGACGGTCGGTAAATCAGGCTCAGGTCTAACCTATCGTGGTTATGATGTGTCAGAGTTGGCCGATAAATGCGTCTTTGAAGAAGTGGCTTATTTGCTACTTTATGGCAACTTGCCAACCCAAAGTGAGCTTGATGCTTATCAGACTAAATTGAAAGGTTTACGCGGCTTACCTCAAGCATTAAAAGATGTGCTTGAGCGTATTCCTGCGGACGCCCATCCGATGGATGTATTGCGTACCGGCTGCTCAATGCTTGGTAACCTTGAGATGGAAACTGACTTCTCACAACAGAACGATAAAACCGACCGCATGCTGGCGGTATTCCCATCAATCATCAATTACTGGTACCGCTTTACCCACGACAATGTGCGTATCGAAACCGAAACCGATGATGATACGATTGGCGGTCACTTCTTACATCTGCTTAAAGGTGAAAAACCAAACGAGCTTCATACCAAGGTGATGAACGTCTCACTTATTCTTTATGCTGAGCATGAGTTTAACGCCTCAACCTTTACCGCGCGTGTTTGTGCCTCTACCCTATCTGATATCCACTCTTGTATCACTGGCGCGATTGGCTCGTTACGTGGTCACTTACATGGCGGCGCCAATGAAGCTGCGATGGATATGATTGAAGGCTTTACATCAGCCGACGAAGCTGAAGAAGAGATGATGGCAATGCTGGCGCGTAAAGACAAAATCATGGGCTTTGGTCATGCCATCTATAGCGAATCAGACCCACGTAACGTCGTTATTAAAGGCTGGGCGGAAAAGCTCGCTGCTGACGTTGGTGATGAGGTGCTATACCCAGTATCAGTACGCTGTGAAGAAGTGATGTGGCGCGAGAAAAAACTCTTCTGTAACGCCGATTTCTTCCATGCCTCTGCCTATCACTTTATGGGTATTCCAACCAAACTATTTACGCCAATATTTGTCTGCTCGCGCCTAACCGGCTGGACGGCCCACGTTTTTGAACAGCGTGCCAATAACCGTATCATTCGCCCAAGTGCGGAATATACTGGTGAAGAGCTGCGCCCAGTACCAGAGATGAGTGCGCGTTAACTCGTCTTGAAATAATAATTTTTCTTAAAACAATATGTTTGTAGGGTGTGCTTCATCTTCATTTTTAGTAAAACAGCTGAAGACACGCCCTACAACTCCCTACCTTCAATGTTTAAAAAATTAACGCTTAAAAGTTTTTTTAGCAAAGTCTGATTTTATTTTGACGCTTTTACTAAAAAAACTTACCCCTTTTTAGCCTCATTGCAACCAGCCAACAGCCAAAGGTGACTTATGGACAATGCCCTCGTACAACCGATGAATGAACAATTTAAAAAGCCATTAGCCGATACCGATTTGTATTACTTTGACGCCCGTGAAGCGATTGAAAATATCGAAGCTGGCGCCTATGACAAACTACCGTTCTGCTCAAAAGTATTGTGTGAAAACTTGGTACGCCGCTGCCCACCAGAAGACTTAACCGCAGCGCTTAAGCAGCATATTGAAGGCAAGCAAGACCTCGATTTTCCGTGGTACCCTGCCCGTGTCGTTTGCCATGATATTTTAGGTCAGACTGCGTTTGTCGACTTGGCAGGTCTACGTGATGCCATCGCTGAGCAAGGCGGTGACCCATCAAAAGTAAACCCTATCGTACCGACTCAGCTTATTGTCGACCATTCACTAGCCGTTGAGCATGCAGGCTTTGAAGAAAACGCTTTTGAGAAAAACCGCGCCATCGAAGAGCGCCGTAACGATGACCGTTTTCACTTTATCAACTGGTGTCAGTATGCCTTTGATAACGTCAACGTCGTACCGCCTGGTAACGGCATCATGCATCAAATCAACCTAGAAAAAATGTCGCCAGTGGTGCAAGTGGTACAAAACAAAGCCGGTGAACAAGTGGCGTTTGCCGATACCTTGGTCGGTACCGATAGCCACACGCCGATGGTTGATGCTTTAGGTGTGATTTCAATCGGTGTTGGCGGGCTTGAAGCCGAAAGCGTCATGCTAGGTAATCCATCTTATATGCGCCTGCCAGATTATGTTGGTGTTAAGTTAACGGGCAAATTGCAAAAAGGCATTACTGGTACGGACTTAGTATTGGCAATGACCGAGTTCTTGCGTGATGCAGGCGTAGTCTCTACTTATATCGAATTCTTCGGTGAAGGGGCACGCCAATTAAGCGTTGGTGATCGTGCGTCTATCTCAAACATGACCCCAGAATATGGCGCAACCGCCGCGATGTTCTATATCGATGAGCAAACCATCGATTATTTGCGTCTAACGGGCCGTAGTGAAGAACAAATCAAACTGGTTGAGCAGTATGCTAAGCAAACCGGTCTGTGGGCTGACGGTATGGAAAATGCCATTTATCCACGCGTTCTTGAGTTTGATTTATCAAAAGTCGTTCGTAACATGGCAGGTCCTTCGCGTCCGCATGCGCGCGTTTCAACCACAGACTTGGTTGCGAAAGGCATTGCTCACGGTGAAGGTGACAAATTACCTGAACCAAAAGATGGCTTAATGCCAGATGGCGCCGTGATTATCGCCGCGATTACCAGCTGTACCAATACGTCTAACCCGCGCAATATGGTTGCTGCTGGTCTGGTTGCGCGTAATGCTAATAAAAAAGGCTTATTGCGTAAGCCTTGGGTGAAATCATCTTTAGCACCCGGCTCAAAAACGGTCAAAATGTACCTAGAAGAAGCTGGCCTGATGCCAGAGCTACAAGAGATTGGCTTTGACGTGGTTGGCTTTGCTTGTACTACCTGTAACGGTATGAGTGGCGCGCTAGATCCTGATATCCAACAAGAAATCATCGACCGTGACCTATTTACCACCGCGGTACTATCTGGCAACCGTAACTTTGATGGTCGTATCCACCCGTATGCTAAGCAAGCGTTTTTAGCGTCACCGCCATTAGTGATTGCCTACGCTATCGCCGGTAACATTCGCTTTGATATCGAAAAAGACTCATTAGGTAAAGACACGGATGGCAATGACGTGTATTTAAAAGACATCTGGTTTGATGACAATGAAGTTGATGCTATCGTCGCGGCAGCCGTGAAGCCTGAGCAATTTAATGCCGTGTATATCCCAATGTTTGATGAAGCCAAAAAAGACACCGGCAAAGCGCTAAGCCCACTTTATGACTGGCGCGAGATGACCACTTATATCCGTCGTCCGCCGTATTGGGAAGGCAAAATGGCGGCAATGAATAAGCTAAAAGGTATGCGTCCACTGGCGGTACTTGGTGACAATATCACTACTGACCATTTATCACCGTCTAACGCGATTTTGGGCGATTCGGCCGCTGGCGAGTACCTTGATACCATGGGTCTGCCTGCGGAAGACTATAACTCTTATGCCACCCATCGCGGCGACCATTTAACTGCCCAGCGTGCGACCTTTGCCAACCCTAAATTGCTCAATGAGATGGTACGTGACGAGAAAGGTGAAGTCATCCAAGGCTCATTAGCCCGAGTCGAGCCAGAAGGTCAGGTCATGCGCATGTGGGAAGCGATTGAAACCTATATGAACCGCGAGCAACCGCTGATCATCATCGCCGGTGACGGCTATGGTCAAGGCTCAAGCCGTGACTGGGCTGCCAAAGGTGTACGTCTGGCTGGCGTTGAAGTCGTGGTTGCAGAAGATTTTGAGCGTATCCATCGTCAAAACTTGGTCGGAATGGGCGCGCTCCCTTTGCAGTTTAAAGAAGGGGTCAATCGCAATACCCTAAATATCGATGGTACTGAAATATTCGATATCGAAGGTGAAGTGTCCGCTCGTGGTGAGATGACGCTCGTGATTCACCGTAAAGACGGTAGCGTCGATAAAGCACCCGTTATCTGCCGTTTAGATACCGCTGATGAGGTGAAAATGTATAATGCTGGCGGTATGCTTCAAAGATTTGCCAAAGAGTTTATCGATGGTACGTTAGATATTGCGTAATCCGCATGAATTTTGAGTAATCAAAGAGCCGATGTTGTATAAATTATACGGCATCGGTTTTTTAATCTTTAGATATGAAAAATAATGAGCCTAGTGCTTTATAACGAGCATTAAAGTATTAATTTAACGTCCCGATAAAAGTTCTCATGTGGGCCAAACATTAACAAGGTAAGGACAAGTTGACCATCATCGATTTGATAAGCCAATAATGTTAACTGCTTTAGCATTTTAAACTTATAAATTCGTACTGATGATAAGTCACCTACCTTTTGCACACCTATATCAGGATGGTCAATGATGGCACGTACAGCATCATCTAAATCAGCTTTCTGATTATTGTGCAATTTTTTAACGGCTTTTTTAAAACTATGCGATTGAATAATACTTAAAGACTGAGTCATTGTTTATCCAAAGTAAACTATCCAAATTCGTAGGGTTCAACCATACCAGCATCAACTTCTGCTTGCGCAATCAAAAGCTGACGAACAAATTCGTAAGACAGATCAGGGTTGTCTTCCATAATTTGTCCAATGGTAGCCCAATGCTCTATTTGCTTTGGCGGGGTACGATGTTGTGCTTTAGATATCGCATAGGCTTTATCAACCAGCGCCTTGTTAAGACGTATGCTTGCAGTGGACATAACTTTCTCCATATTCAAAATATTAATCCTTGTGGTATTTTACCACAAAAATAGTGTATTAACGACTCTCATCCTCATAAACAGATATAAGGAATAAGAAATGACCCAATCAACTTTAGAAAACACACCAAAATTTGCCCCACAAGTCTCAGTTCCTGCTACCTATATGCGCGGCGGTACTTCAAAAGGTACTTTCTTTAAACTATCTGATTTACCAGAGCGCTGCCAAGTGGCTGGCAAGGCGCGTGATAACTTTTTATTACGAGTTATTGGCAGCCCCGACCCTTATGGTAAGCAAATTGACGGCTTGGGTAATGGTAGCTCTAGCACTTCAAAGACGGTGATTTTGTCTAGAGCATCACGCGCAGATCACGATGTGAATTACCTGTTTGGACAAGTCAATATCGCCAAACCTATGATTGATTGGGCGGGAAATTGCGGTAATTTAACCGCAGCAGTTGGTGCTTGTGCGCTTAATATGGGCTTAGTTGATGCTGATAAAGTTACTAATAGTATTGATGACAGTAGTGAGAGTGGCATTTGCGAAGTACGCATTTGGCAAGAAAATATCAGTAAAACCATTATCGCTCATGTGCCTGTTTACTTAGATGCGCAAGGCAAGGTACAAGTGCAAGAAACCGGCGATTTTGAATTAGACGGTGTGACCTTTCCTGCTGCCGAAGTAAAGATTGAATTTATCGACCCGGTAGATTCATCAAGCGATATGTTCCCCACGGGCAACCTAATCGATGATTTTGATGTGTCTGGCTGTGGTCTAAATACCGCTAGCGTCAAGGCCACCTTTATCAGTGCCGGTATCCCAACCATCTTTATGAAAAGCGCTGATTTGGGCTTTACCGGTACTGAGCTGCAAGGCGACATCAATAGTAGTAGCGAAACCTTAGCTAAGTTAGAGGCAATCCGTGCCAAAGGTGGCGTTGCGATGGGGTTATTTAAAGACGTCAGTGAAGCACAAAGTAGTCAACATATTCCAAAGATTGCTTGGGTTGCCCCTGCACAAAGTTATAGCGCCTCAAGTGGCAAAGCCGTTGATGCCGCAGATATCGACTTAGTCGTACGCGCGATGAGTATGGGACAATTACATCATGCGATGATGGGTACGGCAGCGGTGGCGATTGCCGCAGCAGCAACGACGCAAGGTACATTGGTCAATGAAGCAGCTGGTGGTAGAGAATTAGGTGAAGTGCGCTTTGGGCATCCATCAGGAACGCTACTCGTCGGCGGTAAAACCGAACGCGTGAACGGACGCTGGCAAGCCAAAAAAGTCTCCATGAGCCGCTCTGCTCGCCGTATTATGGTTGGTGAAGTTTTTGTACCAGCGGATGCTTTTTAATAACGACAATTTTTAGGAAACGAACTTAAAAGAAAATTAAAGGTAACAAGGTTTAAGATACTGCTTAAAGTCTTTATACTGGTGGTCGCTTATTATTATGAATAATAAGCAGTTAATACATGCCAATATCAAATTAAATAGCGCCTTAACCCTATGAGTACTCCGCCACGCCGTGTTCCTTTAGACATCAAGCCGCCCACCAAAAAAAAGGAACGGGGGGCTTTGCTGTGGTCGATTTTAAAAAGGCTCGGAGAGTTTGCAAGACCCTATCGCGGGCTTTTTATTTTAACCTTAATATTGACAGTGCTTGGGTCGTTTACCGCGCAGGTGAATGCCTTTGTCTTGCAATATACCATCGATACTTTGACCAATATTGTTGGTTTACCTGACCCATGGGTAGAAGGTATAAAATTACTGACGCTCATTAGCGTGATTTTATTGGTGAAAGAAGTCCTTAACGTCATCATTACCTTTGGTCAGCGCTATTTTGGTGAGCGTATCCGTATTAACCTATCGCGTGATTTGTCACAAAAGGTAGTTGACCGTATTTTGTCTTACAAAATGGCGTTTTATACCAGCGACGAGAACGCCAGCGGTAAGCTGCAAACCCGCATTGATTTGGGGGTCAGCAGTCTCACGCAATTGGTACAAAACTTCTTTATTGACATGCTGCCGCTGTTTGCCAGTGCTATCGTGTCATTAATCATTATGTTTAACGCCAATTTTTGGGTCGGTATGGTCGGTTTGATTATTGTGCCGATTTACTTTTTTGTCAGTCAGCGCCAAGCCAACCGTCTGCAAGGGTTTCGTAAACAAATGCGCCAATATCGCGAGACCAAAAGCGGCTTGGTGATTTCGATTATTGACTCTATCACGGTGATTAAATCCTTTGTGCGCGAGCCGATTGAGTCCGGTAAGCATTGGGACATCCAAAAGGATATGACCGCCAATCAGCTACGTATTCGCAGTATTGCGTTTATGTATAACGCTGGCAAAACCTTTATCGAGCAAATCGGCGTGGTGGCAATTATTGTCCTAACCTCATATTTTGTGCTCAACGGACAGATGACCATTGGCGCCATTATGTTCCATATCCTACTGTTTCAAAACGTCGCGGCTCCCATTCGCGAATTGCACCGCATTTACGACCAAATTAATAATGCCCTCACCTATGCCGAAGGCTTTTTTGATATCTTGGACGACGACCAAGCAATTGAGAACGAAGGTAAAGTCAAATGTACCGATTTAAAAGGTCATATCGAGCTAAAAGATGTCAATTTCTCCTACCCCAATGGCAAGCAGGCGCTGCATGATGTGAGTTTTAATATTCATCCCAATCGTATCACCGCTTTGGTCGGATTAAGTGGCGCAGGTAAAAGCACGATTATTAATTTATTGGTCAAATTCTATGATCCAAGCAGCGGCACTATTTGCCTCGATGGGCGTAATTTAGAGGACTACAGCACCCATGACTTGCGTGAGCAAATCGGCTTAGTGCTACAAAAGAACCATATTTTCTCAGGGACGATCGCCGACAACATTCGTTACGGGGCGATGGATGCCACCGATGAGGAGATTATCGACGCCGCCAAACAAGCCTCTATTCATGAGCAAGTCGTTGGTATGCCTGAAGGCTATGACAGTGAAGCCAAACTACTCTCCGGCGGTCAGCAGCAGCGTATCGCGCTGGCAAGGATGTTTTTAAAAAACCCACCGATCGTATTTTTGGATGAACCAACGGCCAGCCTTGACGCTATTGCCACCCAGCAAATTAAGCACAGCTTGGATTTAATCAAAAAAGACCGTACGGTGATCATTGTCTCGCACAATATCTCACAAATTATTGACGCCGATGACTTGGTGGTGATTGAAAATGGCCGTGTGATGGAGACTGGCACGCATGAGGAGCTTTATGCCAATCACGGTAAATACTATGAGATATTCAATGCCATGTCCGATAGTTTGAATTTAGATAAAATCAGTCAAACCTTAAATAGTTAATGCGGGGCGAAATCGTTATAATGCTCAGTCTTTAAGACATTAAAAAACCCTTTAAATCGTTAAAAGCTAGCCGACTATGACCTGTGAATTTTCTATAAAAACCTTTGATGAGCTGACTACCGTTGATGTTTACCATATTTTAAAAGCGCGCTCACAAGTATTTGTGGTCGAGCAAAATTGCCCGTATCAAGATATGGACGAGGTCGATTTTGATTGTCTGCATCTGGTCGCTCATCAAAATGAAGCCTTGATTGGCTATTGCCGCATTATCCCGCCGCAATTTAATCAAAAAAGATCCTCGGTTAATCCATCAGATCCGATACCGGCGATTGGCAGGGTTTTAGTGTTAGCAGAGCATCGCGGCTATGGCGTTGCCCGTCAAATGATGCTTGAAGCCATCAAATACTGCCGCAAAAAGTATGGTAAAAAAACCATCATCATCTCCGCCCAGACTTATTTGCTAAACTTTTACGAATCACTTGGATTTATTGTTGAAGGTGAACGCTATCTTGAGGACGGTATCGAGCATGTCATCATGGTTTTACCTGTCATTAAAAAAGTGAAAGTGAAAAAACAAAGCTCAGGGATGGTGAGTAGTATTCTCAGTTTTTTGCTACTAATACTGGCGCTTTTATTTATTATCGGTTTGGTTTATCTCATGGTTTAAACCATTAAACCATTAAACCATTAAACCATTAAACCATTAAACCATTAAACAGTCTTACACGACTTCACTGTTGTTCGATATTGAGTATGTTATTTTTGATGCATCACTGATTGATAAATCATGTCGCTTATCAATCGCTCAAATATTGGACTCAAGGAAGAGGTAACGACTATGTCTACGACTCAAAACGCTACGGTAGAAAGCAATATCCGTCCAGAGTATGACGATGAAATTCAAAAAATCGCCGACTATGTGCTCAATTACTCTATCGATAACGACTCGCCCAATAGTGCCGATGCTTGGAATACTGCTCGCCACTGTCTGATGGACACCCTAGGCTGCGGACTGCTGGCACTGCGTTTTCCTGAATGTACCAAACACCTCGGACCCGATTGCGCCGATCAAATCACTCCTAACGGGGCGCGCGTCCCTGGTACGCCTCATAGACTCGACCCCATTAAAGCCGCTTTTGATATTGGCTGTATGGTGCGCTGGCTTGATTATAATGATACGTGGCTTGCGGCCGAATGGGGCCATCCTTCGGACAACTTAGGCGGAATTTTAGCAGTAGCGGACTATATCAGTCAGCAAAACGTCAGCCAAAATAAAGCACCACTCACCATGCGCGACGTTTTAGAAGCGATGATTATGGCGCATGAGATTCAAGGCGTGCTTGCTTTAGACAATTCATTTAACCGCGTGGGTCTAGACCATGTGTTCCTCGTCAAACTCGCCTCAACAGCAGTGGTTGCTAAACTCTATAAATTACCACGCGAACGCATCATGGCGGCCATCTCGCAAGCGATTGTCGATGGTCAAGCGCTGCGCACCTATCGTCATGCACCAAATGCTGGTAGCCGTAAGTCATGGGCGGCAGGTGATGCCACCAGTCGTGCGGTACGCTTGGTCGATATCACCCGCCGCGGCGAAATGGGCATTCCGGGCGCATTAACCGCGCCGCAATGGGGCTTTTATGATGTGTTGTTCAGCCATACCAATAAAGACTTGGCACTCAAACCTGCAGGCGAGCGCCGTTTTACCTTTCAGCGCGAGTTTGGTAGCTATGTGATGGAAAATATTTTATTTAAGATAAGCTTTCCTGCCGAATTTCATGCCCAGACCGCCTGTGAAGCAGCGGTTATTTTGCATCCTATGGTTGATGATAGAATCGATGATATTGAAAAAATTGTCCTGACCACGCATGATTCAGCGATTCGAATTATCTCCAAAGAAGGCGCACTTGCCAATCCTGCCGATCGCGATCATTGTTTGCAATATATGGTTGCCGTGCCTTTATTGACGGGCGACTTGATGGCAGAGAACTATGAAGATGATTATCACGAGCAGCATCATATTTTGATTGATGGGCTGCGCCGTAAGATGGTGGTCGTCGAAGATTCCAATTATTCAAAAGATTATCATGATCCAAATAAACGCTCGATTGCCAATGCCATTCAGATATTCTTTAAAGATGGCAGCAGTACCGATAAAGTCGCTGTCGAATACCCGATTGGTCATAAGCGCCGCCGCGCAGAAGGTATCCCCGTATTAGAAGCGAAGTTCCGAGCAAGCTTGGCAACGCGCTTTATTGACAGTCGCTGTGCAGATATCTTTGCCTTGTGTGATGATCAAAAGCGCTTAGAGCAAACCCCAGTCAATGAGTTTATGGATTTATTTGTCGCTAATTAATGTTAAAGCGTATAAATAGTTCAGCGCGTTTTTGTTTTTATAAATTGGGTTTTTACCAATTTTTTACCAGGCTTTTACCAAGCTATCGACTCACCTGCCCAATCGACAAAACTACCAGATTGGTCGGCAGTCATCCTATCAAGTACTTCTAGTAAACGCTCGGCGCTATAAGCTGGCGAGAACAGTTTTTCGTCAGCCACATTGCCCTGAAAAGGTGATGATAACTGGGTATCGACGGTGCCTGGCTGCATGACGACCACGCAGACATCCTTTAGCGACCGACTCCATTCAATGCTCAAATTCTTCATACCCATATTTAGTGCCGCTTTACTCATACGGTAGCTGTACCAACCGCCAAGCTGATTGTCGCTAATACTACCAACCCGAGCCGATATGGTCGCAAATATAGCTGGCTTATCCGCATTGCGCTCAGCTTTAGCCAGTAGTGGTTTGATATGCTTAGCAATCAGCAGGCTGGCTAAGGCGTTAATCTGCATATTCTGTAAAAAGAAGTCCGTCTCCAATTGTCGTAGCGCTTTTTCTGGTTGATTATGCGGCGTATGCAATAGCCCCACACAATTAATCACCCAATCGATATGAGTGGTTTGCTGCTTAATATCAGCAATGGCTTGCTCGATACTTTTCTCATTGCTGATATCCATCGGTAACCAATACAAATTATCGGCCGCAAAGTCAGGCTGACTTGTATGATAAGTGGCAAATATTTTCCCACTGCTTTTATTATTAGCACTTCTCTCTATTAGCTGTTCAACCATCGCTTTACCGATACCACCGGTGCCGCCAACGATGAAGTAGTTTTTTTGATTCATAAGGCATTCCTTATTGCTATTTTTATGATGTGCGACTACTAACTTACATTCATTTTGGCGTATTTACTTTACATTTACTATGCTAAAACGCTAAGAATAATAGAAGTTATCGCTATTCTATATAGGCTACAATAATCACTGACGGGTAAATACTCGACATCTATCAATTGAGATGTCTAACTGCCGTTAACCTTTAATCTTAACCTTTTAAATTTAACCAACGCCTTTATACGGATGTCATCGCCCTATGCTATCGCCCCAAGACCAATTGACCGAGCTGGTACGAACGCTTGAGATGCAGCAGCATGTCTTTGCCACTGACCCGCTACTTATCACAGAAAAGCTGCAAAGTGAGGATGGGAAGCCCATTCAAAAGTTACATCGCCGCGCTTCGCGTATCGATAGTAACGGTGCACTGGCACGTGTGCTTGGTAAAATTGATGGTCGCATCAAAGGCATTATGCTGGTTATGAGTGTGGTGTGGTGCATTTCGGGGTTTTTGGGGCTGTTTACCCTGCTGCAGACCAATGTGGTGAATTTCTTTTATGTGCTGGTTTGTCTGCTTGGATTCCATACCTTTATGCTGTTAGGCTGGCTAGTCATGACTTTGATTAATCAAGGTAAACAGTCGTCAAATTGGTTTGCCAGTTTTGTGAGTCCAAGTTATCTGATACGCGGTAAGGACGATGTCACCAAAGCGGCGGTTGATTTGTACGAGCGTCAATTACAACACAGCGGTATGCGTTGGTATCTGGGGCGCTTTAGCCATCAATTGTGGCTCGCTACCTTGACTGGTATGCTGCTTGCGATCATATTTTTGTTGATTGTGCGCCAGTATAGCTTTAGTTGGGAGTCGACATTACTCTCTGATCAGGCGCTGATCACTTTGACTCAAATACTCGGCTGGTTACCAAGCAAAGTTGGATTTACCGTGCCGGACAGTGCTGCTATCGTGCAGAGTCGTTTGGTAACGGATGCCATGCCATTATCGATGGCGCGGCAATGGGCAGGCTTATTGGTCGGTAGCTTGCTGATGTACGGCATTGTACCAAGGGCGATTGCTTGGACATTTTGCGCCTTGATGTTCCGCCGTAAAAAAATGCGTTTGGATATCAAGCAGCCGTATTATCAAAAGATTCTAAACTTTTGGCAGCGTCATGTGGTCGATGAAGATGATTTTAAGGCAGCGCCCGCTCCTGTCGCGCCAAAAGCGACAGTGAGTACTGGCAAGAAACTGGTTGCTCTACTTGAATACCCATCACAGCAGGATCATTGGTGGCAATCAGGACTTCGTGCCGACATGCATAGCCATAGTAATAGTAACATTAACAATGTCGAGAATTTCGGTATTGTTGACGACCGTGATGATATGGAGCGCTTAACGACTTACTTAGACAGTCATCCGGTTCAAGTATTATTAGGTATTCATAGCAAGGCTTTACCTGACCGAGGTACACTGCGTAAACTTGATCGTATTGCCGAACATGCCACAGACGGCCTTATTGTACAGCTGCTCAGTGATGCCAGCAGTGTTAACACCCACGAGCAAGAGCAAAGCCCAGAAAACCCAAGCTCAGAAAATCAGGACGTTCGTTATCAGCAATGGCAAACCGCCCTTGCCGCTCGAAAAATTGGCTTGGTTTAGCTTGCTTAGATACTCTAATACCGATACTCAATAATATTAATAATAAGATTCTATTATGAACAATGACAATAATAATCAAAGCAACCATCAAGATAATGCCAAAGCTGTCGGCCTGTTCGCCGATAAAGCCTATGAGCCCGTACGCGACTCAGAAGCTGATTTGAAAAATGAAAATGTGAATGCTGATACAGAGCTATCGCTGGATAAACCAGCGTCAGATGATCAAGCGCTATCGGTTAATACTGCCTTTAATAATAATGTCTCTAAAAAGACCATTGCCAGGGGCGAAGCACTCAAACTAGCGGTCGTTGGTCATACCAATACCGGTAAAACGTCACTACTGCGCACGTTACTACGCGATGTTTATTTTGGGGAAGTGAAAAACGAAGCGGCAACCACTCGGCATGTCGAGCAAGCAAAATTAACCGACAGCCAAACGGGCGAAGTATTGGTGGTGCTGTATGACACGCCGGGTTTAGAAGATGCTTCGGGGTTAATGGATTGGCTAGAAGACAACACTGCCAGTCGCCGTGACGGTATTGAGCGTTTGCAGCAGTTTTTGGCAGCCGATATTGCCCAAGGCGGCAATGCGCTAGCTAACAATGGTAACAATGAGGACTATAGCCAAGAAGCCAAAGTAATTCGGCAGCTGCTGGCAAGTGATATGGCTATTTATGTTGTCGATGCGCGTGAGCCGGTACTCGGTAAGTATAAAGATGAGCTGGCTATTTTATCGTGGGCTGCAATACCTGTTATGCCGGTATTTAACTTTACTGACAGTCAAGATGCCAATATCGACGCATGGCAGACGATGCTCGCAAGACGTAACTTGCACATCTCAACGCGTTTTGATTCCGTGGCTTTTGAGTTTAAGGATGAGATGCGCTTATGGCAAAATCTTGCCACCATGCTCACTCACTCTGAGATGCTCGAGCAACTCATGGCACGCCGTACAGAAAACTGGGCGCAGCTCTATGAGGAGGCCAATATCATCATTGCCGATTTTTTATTAAATGTTGCCTCCTTTGTGCGTGAAATTAGTGAAGATGATGATCCAATGCCCGTACTTGCGCAAATGCAAGAAGCGGTCAGGCAGAGTGAACGAGCAATGCAAAATAGCCTGCTTAACTTATATAAATTTTATGATAACGCCGTGGCCGCAACGCCACTTGAGTTACAAGCCTATCAGCAAGACCCGTTTGACCCTGAACTGCTCAAAAGCTATGGTATTCGCACGACATCTGGTGCAGCAGCGGGCGCATTATTAGGATTGGGCATTGATGCGGCGGCACTCGGTACAACGTTAGGTTTGGGCGCTGCCATCGGTGGTATCGCAGGCGGGCTATTATCCAATACCAGTAGCATCGCTGATAAAATCACTGGCGTAAAGCGCTTATATATCGACCCTGCCACCCTAACCTTACTCGCCACGCGAGCGATAGATTTGCTCACCGCACTGCGTCATCGTGGTCATGCGGCAACCGATGCCACCCAACTGATATATAGCGGCGCAAAAAACGATGCTGATATCTCAAATAACGACAATTTAAGTAACGACAATGAAACTAATGTCGTGACGCCGTGGCCGCCACATAAATTACCCAGTGAGCTTAAAAAAGCTCGCGGCAAACCGCAATGGTCATCACTTAGTAGCGGTAAATCTGAACAGGCTCAGCTACTACGTGCAGATATGGCGTGGTCGCTGGCAAGTAAATTACAGTTATATAAGCCTGAGCGTTAAGTGTTAACCGTCGCTTTCTTTTATTTTTCAAACATATGGCTTTCAAGCGACCTTTAAGATGGTGGGCGTAACAGCATACTTAATGCTTCAGTACCGCGTATGTCTGTTTGCTGCAAGTAGATTGGATACAGTGGATACTTGGAGAAACTGTTTTCAATATCCTGCAGCAAGCGCTGTTGCCTCTTGGCACGAAGAAGCCAAAATTCATCTGACTGCGTGGGTACTATCAGCTGATTGATAACTATCGCGGCTGGTGTGAGTTTACTTTCTTCCAATTGTTCGATAGCGCGTTTGGTTTCTGCTAATGGCAATACGTCGGCAGTCATCACCAATACTATCGCTGTCTTTGTACGGTCATGAAGCAATATTCCCGCCTGACGAAACAGTGCTTTGCGTTTTTCTAGTACGGCTACCGCTTGCTCCCAGCGGTCGGGCTTTTTTTGGGCAAACGGATTTGGCACATCTTTTTTATTGATGTCTTTTTGACTGCTCTTTTGATTGTGGCTGTCTAAATGGTTTGCGACTGAGCGTAATTTTGCCTGTCGGCGCTGCTGTGCTAGCAGCCCATCTGTCCATGCGCCCATCATCTCTGGCAATACGAGTAAGCGCAACGTATGCCCAGTGGGCGCGGTATCAAATATGATATGTTCATACCTTTTATCAGAGTTAGCATCTGCAGCTGTGATTAAATGCTGGCATATAGATTCGAGCATGGCCGCTTCTTGTGCGCCAGGTGCAGACTTTGATAGCTTTAGATGCTCACGGATTTTGGGCATCATATCTGGGTTGGCATAAGATTTAATGGTGGATTCAACTTGAGCAAAATGCGCATCGACGATGACATCGGGGTTGAGCTCAATGGCATCAAGATGCGGCGTGATGGCAGTTTTTTCATTATTGAGCCGTACATTTAACACATCACCGAGGCTATGCGCTGGGTCGGTTGAGACAATCAAGGTCTTTTTTTGCTGGCTAGCATAATAGCTGGCAAGTGCCGCAGCCGTCGTGGTTTTACCGACACCGCCCTTGCCGCCAATAAAGATAATAGGCTGGGTCGATAGTTGATCTACTAATCCGTGTAGAGGGTGTAATGCCATATTTTTATCTCAATTTTAATTCATTCATTTTTTATCATTTTTTCTTATAAATCTAACTAGCAGTTGACTTAACAACAACCAACGTGGTCAAAGGGGCATTTATCCAACCCCATGCGCGTATGCCATTCATGGAAATTTTCCAAAAATAACGGCTGCAACTCCAAGGTATAAAAGCTAGCAGGATTATCAATGCCTAAGCTCTCTGCAAACATCAGCAGCATAAAGAAGTCTTCTTCATCACGTGCCGCGCGTGCCATCGTCTGGCGATAAGGCGCATGATAAAACTCATTGAGTCCTGCCGCAAAACGTTGCCACCATGGTGTTTCGTTTTTTACTTGGTTTGACGGGCTTTCTATTTGTTTTGGTATCGGGTTATCTTCCATGATTTATTCACCTCTGCTTATTTCTTATTACCTATCATGCCTCTCTCTATTCTCTATGATGCCTACCTCATACAAAAAACGCCAGCAATTGCTACTAGCGTTTTTTTGATAAAAGTAAAAATGATAAGGTTTAATCTCAATTACGAATCCGTTTTACCTTTATGCAATGTCCATTCTTTACGCAGCACAGATAGACTCTCGAACGTTACTAGAATCGTTGCGATCAAAATAATAATGTCCATAATAATCAGCAGCCAATTGCCCTCGGTAAAAAAGGTTTTTAGCTGAATCAATAAGGCAAAAATGGTCATAACTAGCAAAAATGACAAAGGTGCTAAGGTGTACCAAACCGCTCTGCCTTTACGTAATAAAATAACCGTGACAATCATAAGGGTTAATGCTGCCATGAGCTGATTGGTGGTACCAAATAGTGGCCAAATAATCATGCCACCTGCACCATCAATACCACCGGCGCCAAATGCTAATAATAGACAGCTACCGACGGCAAGGAAAGTAGCCACGACACTTTTACTTAGCACTGGAATGTTATAAAACTCCCCAAACTCTTGGAATATATAACGTTGTAAGCGGACACCCGTATCCATCGTGGTGCCAGCGAATAATGCTGCCATAACAGTGAGCATTGTTTGAGAAAGCACCATATCGATACCAACACCTGCATTTAAGATGGTCGCACCACCATCAATAAAAGCACCGATAGAGCCGTCGCCAAATTTTTGATAAACCGCTTGCCAATCACCGAGTGTCGCAAAACCTGCGGTGGCCGCAAGAATGGCGCCCAGTGCGAGCATACCTTCACCCATAGCACCAAAATAACCAACAAAACGTACATCGCCTTCTTTATCAATCTGTTTAGAAGTCGTTCCGGTCGCCACCAAACCATGGAATCCTGAGATAGCGCCGCAAGCAATAGTGACGAATAACAATGGCATTAATGACGGCGTGCCGATGGGTAAATCATGATTAATCGCTGGCGCGACAATGTTTGGTGTCGCAATAAATACGGCTGCATACAATAAAATCAAACCAACAAATAATTGTAACCCATTAATATAATCGCGCGGTTGCAGCAGCATCCATACTGGTAATAATGAGGCAATCGCCGCATAGGCGAATAAGATAATAATCCATACGGCGTTATCCGGTAGCCCCATAAAAGTCTCTGGTAACACGACTGGGAACATAGGGCCAAGATAAATAAGTCCATATAGAGCGACAACGCCAATAATGGATACCCAAACCAGATTCATCTTATAGCGATAGATACATTGACCGATGATGAAGGCCACGACCAATGCGCCCCAGACAGGTAACACAGAAGATGGGGTCTTAATCATCATATTGGCAATAGCGACGCCAAATACTGCGTTTACCATTAATAATAATAAGAAAATAACTACCATCATTAAGCTACGTACACGTGTGCCCATGACGGTACCAGCAATCGAGCCAATAGACTGACCCTTATTGCGCATACTGGCCCAAATGGCTGACATATCATGGACGCCTGCCATAAAAATGGTCCCTAAAACCACCCAAATAATGGCCGGCACCCAGCCCCAAATAACCGCAATTGCAGGACCGATAATCGGCGCCGCCCCTGCAACCGAGGTAAAATGATGCCCCCACAATACATATTTATTGGTGGGGATATAATCTACCCCATCTTTCATCGTATGGGCTGGCGTGGGACGACTGTCATCCAAGGCCAAAATCTTAGTGGCGATAAATTTTGAGTAAAACAGATAACCGCAAAGCATTGCGGCCACACCAACCAACAGTACAATAGCACTATTCATCTTATCTCTCCCTAGACAAGTATTAGATAGCCTTACAAGTTCAAGCTTTTTAAATCAAAATCTTAAAAATATGCTAGATTAGTGAGCAGTGAAAGACTCGGCTCACTGTTCTTCAAGAAACAGTTGCTAAGAAAACAGCTATCAATGAGATAACAGCATATCTTCTTGTGATTACTGGCTAATAAAGCATAGTATTTTAAGGTCAAAACGCTTGACCAATTAGCCATGAAGTATGGTGAGTCTTTACTTCTTGTGTGACTTAGCATTCTATGCCTTAAATAGTAACTCATTTGGCAGTAATTGTAACGTTGGTGAAACATTAAAAACGATAAATACAGGAGTTAGAATGGCCCATTATTTTGGATTTATACCGTCAGATGAATTAAAAGCGCTGATTATTGAGGCAGAGCAAATCGTTGAATCAAACGTAGAAACAGATTACTACCCCTATCGTGATGCCTTAACCCACCAAACGGCGCGTGACCTCACCGATAAATTATTGGTTGGACTGGTAGATATTATTCCAAATCCTGAGCGCCAAGCCGCCATGCGTAAAGTGGTCGGTACGGTCGAAAAAGCAACTGACACGCTGCTTAATATTTTATTGGGTAAAGAGAATAACGAAGAAGTGTTGCCGAGTTTTCATTTTTTACGTGATAAAGCGACCTTTATCGATAACGAAGGTGAAAAGCGTATCGGTTTTAAATTGTCAGATGCTGACGCCAAAATCATTGATGCTGGTTTTGCAGCGGTTACTCCTGAACACGTAGATATGAAAACGTTTAAAACGGCACTTGAAACGATGAATGAAGAAACGTTAACGCATTTCATTAGTCGCTATGCGGAAACGTTGAAGCTTGGCATGATTAAGCGCAAATCTGTGCCAGTTGCCAAAGCAGCTATCGATAAAGGAATGACCATGGCACTAAATAAATTACTGCCTGATCTACCTGATGCATCATTGAATCGTTTGGCCAATTATTATCGCCCATTTATCGTAAAAAAACCTGAATAGCGGTTGTATTAGCAACTATTATGTTTTTATTAAAACGGTAGTGTTGGGCAAATTTGCTAAAATTTGCTAAAATAGGCGGCACTTTTATCAAAGGCGCAACTCATGACCCAAATTAACAACCAAGAAATTGAAAAAACCCTGCGCAACTCAGAGTGCCTGATCAGCAGTATCGAAGTAGCCGCTGCTTATGAGCGCTTGGCCGCCCAGCTCAATCTACATTATGCCGGTTTAAACCCAATCGTGATGGTCGTTATGAACGGCGGACTTATCCCAGCCGGTCAGCTATTGACTCATCTAACCTTTTACCATCGCATGCATTATATCCATGCATCACGCTATCGTGATAATGCGGGTACCAATGAGCTTGATTGGAAATTTAAGCCTGACGTAAGTATCGAAGGCGAACACGTTTTATTAATCGATGATATTTTTGACGAAGGTATTACTTTAAAAGCCATTGTTGAAGAATTAGGTAAAGAAAAACCCTTATCGATTGAATGTTGCGTATTACTCAATAAAGAGCATGATCGCAAAGTTGCAGACTTTGATGTTGATTTTGTTGGTATCAACGTTGCAGATCGTTATGTCTATGGCTGTGGCATGGATTTCCATGGTTACTTGCGTCATCTGCCTGGTATCTACGCTATTAAAGAAGACAAAATCTAGTCATTCTTTGGTTGAGTGTTTTGAATGTATCGCATAATAAAAAAGCATCCGACTGGATGCTTTTTTATTGCTTATTGCTTTGATTGTAGTCAGTGGCAATTAAAATTGCAATGCCAAACCCGTATGGCGCTCAGTGGGTGTTTGGACGGCCTTTTCCAAAGCGGATTTCGTACTATATATGGTTACCTGTTTTTTGGCACGAGTCACAGCGGTATAAATAAGTTCTTTACTCAGCAATCTTGCATGACTATTATCAAAAGTAATGGCCACATGATCAAACTCAGATCCTTGCGATTTGTGAATAGTCATCGCATAGGCTGTGGCGATCACCTCTTCATTGAGAAGATTGACGGCTATCCCCTGCTTCTTGTTTTCAAAAAATACTTCGAGTCGACTACGCTCATTACCAGTTTGCAAACAAAACCCAATATCGCCATTAAATAATCCTAGCTCATAATTGTTTTGAAGGACCATAACGGGACGACCATGAAACCATGTGTTTTGACCCAGTGGTAGCTTAAGCTCAGCAAGGTGCCATTGAGTAAAGTATTTATTAATATAATGGTCGCCCCACTCGCCATTATGGCCAGCAGTTAACACCCTGAACTGATTAAAGGTTTCCATTAATGAAGCAATGGTATCTTTAACTGATTCTGGCACGGATTTTTCTATCGGATTTATCAGCAGCGTTTTTATTTTGTTTATGTAAGTTTGGTAGTTTGATGTGAGGTTTGAGATATTTTTATTTTTGCTTAGGCTATTTTCTATTTCATTATGTAGAGAAGCTTCTGTTTGTAAGGGGTTAATGTTATTCACATATTGAAAACTCAGTACCTTATCATGCTTTAACAGCTGCCAAATAGTATGAGTATCTGTCTTTGCCTTATTAATTTGATAAGCAAGCTTACCAATACCCGAATCTGATGTAAATCGACGACTCTCTGTTAGCTCTGCATGGATAGGCTCTAACCGCGGAATGCGGCACAAGTCAGCCAGTACCGCCCCTGCATCTACAGCTGCCAATTGGTTTGCATCTCCTAGTAGTATCAGCCTTGCGCCAGGCTTTACCGCACTCACAAGATAGTTCGCCAGCTCCACCCCTAGCATCGACGCTTCATCGACGATAATAATATCCTCGCCCAGTGGATTATTAGCATCATAACGCGGTCTGCCAGTACGTCCGATACCTAGCAAGCGATGAATAGTTTTGGCTTCTTGTAATTGTAGTTCGACATTCGCGGTGTCTAACGCGGCTTGCAAAGACTCTTGCATACGCTGTGCCGCTTTACCAGTTGGGGCTGCTAATGCCAAGCTGGCACTGTCAGTGCTAAATCTAATGCTTTTAGACGCATCTGCCCCACTCTCTGTTGCCTGTTGCAGTGCAATCACTAGCTGAGCAACGGTGTAGGTCTTCCCCGTACCTGGTCCACCAGTAATAATGCTAAAGGCGTTGTTATTGGCGACATTAATTGCCTTTATCTGATTTTCGTGTAGGTTTTCGGGTATTGCTATCTCTAGCGGTGTTACCTGATGGTCTAAAATAGTGTTGATGCGCGCGGCTAAGTTAAATTCTGCTTGCCAAGCTCTGTGTAACCAAAAAGTGATTGCTGCGTTTTGTTTATCAGCCTTTTTGTTATTTACAAGCTGATAAACGATAGGTTGATTATTTTTGCTTAGGCTATTTATATTTTCATTCTGGTTTGTATTAGCATTAACGTCAGCGAACAAAGTGTGCTCATCGATTAACTTAGAAAAAAACGTTAAGTTACTATTTTTCAATAATTGGTAGAGTGCCGCTACTGTATCAAGCCTTTTAACCAAGATCTCTTTTTCATGATTACTGAGTGCCAGCTGCGCCCATAGCTGGTCTTGCTTAGCAAACAAGTTCTCTAGCAGTACGAATATTGATACCTCAGCCGTAATATCCACCTCTGACTGAACCTCTATTTGAGTGTCATTCAAGGCAATAAGCGGCATTGCTAGCATCTCTAACAGCTGCTGTTGCCAAGCATATAGTGTCACCACTTCGTCATTGATATGACCGCTGAGCGGTACTTCGTGCTCAGCTTCCTGAATGGTGAGTACAGTATGCCCCTCTTCTAAATGCGCGGCTAACATAGTAAATAAGGCTGCAAATAAACCGCTGTCTGGTGTTCTGTCTATTTTTTCACTACCAGTATTAAGCTTGGCATCGGTCACGTTATACGCTAAATGCGTTTGCTGACGGCGCAGCAAAATATAGTCACTGATGTTGCTGGCCCAGCTTTCTTGTAAGCTAATAGCAGCGCTGCTCTTATTATTATTCATAAATTATTACTCATGGTCTGTTTTTCTCTATACTTATAGGATTAATCGCTACAGTAATTTGTTGCATCAAATTCGTAATTGCATTCATTTTGTGTACCCTGCTAACTGGGCATGCCAAACAATGCATCTAAGGCCTTAATAAAATCAATAGGAATATCCCACGTCACAAGTCCATAGCGGGCCCTGTTTGTTGGTTTGTCATGCATTGTCTCACTGGCTATTGAGTCGCCGCCACTCAGTACATTCGCCTCTTTTGCTTTAGTCACCAACTGAGAGGTTGGATCATATACGCCTCGTAAAAAGACATACTCCACCGCGCCCAAATACTTAGCTTCATTGCCTACATAATCAGCAATTCGCATCGACAAAAACCGATGCAATGCCACTTGATAAATGGCTGCTTGCAACCAATACCCTGCTTTGGACATCGCTTGCTTGAGCGTAGCTTCGTTATAATCGCTTAGGCTATTTCCTAAAAAGTTACTTTTATAATCGACGACATAATACTTGCCAGCATGCTCATACACCAAATCGATTTCACCACGTAAATAACGATATAAATGCGCTTTGTTTTGCGGGACAAGATTAACATGTTTGTCGGTTTCATTAGGCAGGTACTGCTGAAAGAGTCTATTAATATCTTGTGCTTTAAAACGCTCTGACAGTCCCATATTGAACTCTAATTCAGCGAACCTCTGACTTGCATCGATAGAGCGTAACGGCTGATCAGACGCTAATAGCGGCGTATGTAGCACCTCTTCAATCCAGCCAATGAGAGCTGCATGCTTGCTAGCATCTATCGAGTCCGAATCCAATGAATCAGTATTTAATGAAGCACTATCGCCTTGCTCTTGCTTCTTCGCTTGTAATCGACGGCTTTGGGTTTCAGCACTGCTATACACCAACGGCAGCTGATAGCTACTAATAGCTCTATCGATAACCTGAGACCACTGGGATTTATTATTAAAATCAATTTTTTCAAATATCTCATGCAAAAATGTACCCGCATTGGCACCTTTCACAAAGGTAAAACGAATATCATCCTCTAACTTGGGACTTGCCTGATAGACTTGCGCGGCAGCGTCATGACTATCTGATGCATGACCACCCAGTGACGGTGAAACTGACGTTTCGGTGATATTGATATCAATATCAACATCAATATCTATCGCATCATCAATACGCTCATCCATCACAGCCATTGTCTGCGTTGACTCATCTAGCTGACGGGCTAAGGCGGTAAAACTGGTCTTAGCCCAACCGTAAAAGTAATTGATTTTCATAACTTCTGAAAAATCATCATACTCAATAGGTTCGGTTTTGGGCGTAATAAAATCGGGCGATCCACTTTCTGTTAATTTGCCTGCTTTAGTAGCAGCACAGTTATCGTTATAGAACTCATTGACCTTATGCCCTCTAATCATACCTATGGTGCCTTTGAATCTATCTGGCAATTCAAACTTTGGCTCTGGTGACTCAAACCAATAGAACACCGGCTTTAATTCAAACCCTGTTTTGTTGTGGGGATCTCGCAGTACCACATAAAGCTGTTCACTGGCGCGCGTAAAGGCCACATAACCAAGCCGGCGCAGCTCCTCGAAGCCCTCCTGCGTTTCAATATCGGTATAGTAACCCTTTGTGGTCGCAGAGCCTTGTACAGGAGAGAATCGGCGCTGATTGCCTGTCGATTGCTGCGCCAACGCTGACTGACTTTGTTGAGTAGCATCTTGTTGGGTAGGGTTTTGTTGCGAGTTGTAGAGATACAACCCATAGTCTTCTTTATTACCTGACTTCCTACTGGCATCACCCATACCCAGCACATAGACAATAGGAAACTCCAACCCTTTTGATTTATGAATGGTCATTAGCTGCACGCCAGATTCTGTCGGTAACGGATACTGCTTGGCCCAATCGCTGCTAGGCGCGCTATCTATGTTTTGTCTAAACCAGGCCAGCAGCTCGTACTCACCCATGCCGATACCATACTGCGCTAATATATCCATTACATGACGCAAATCCATAATATGACGATCGCCTTCTGGATGCGCGGCTAATGCTTGCCAAACGCCTTGCGGCTGCACAGGGCTTTGATCTAACAAGTAATGCATGGCCGATAATACGCCAAAGTGCTGCCAACGCTGGGCACCTTCTTTTAAATAGCTAATAAAGTCTTGATAGCTTTTCTTATTGTCGATGGCTTTTATATTAGCGCTATTTAAATCTACAGCTCCTGCCTCATGGTCAATCATCATGGCTTTAATATCTTTGATACTCAGGCCATACAAATGACTGGTCAGCACCCGATTAATCATGTCATGACGATACGGATATAGCATAGCACTCAGCAGCGCTGCCACATCCTCTGCCATGACGGTTTCGAAGATACTCACATCACTGGTGGTCAAGGTTGGCACACCAAGCTTGACAAGCTCATCTTCTACTTGTTTTAAATCTTTTTTGGCACGTGCCAGCACACCGATATCGCTCGGCTGAATCGGCTTGCCTTTTAATGTCTGACCACTGCTGAGTAAGGTCGCAATATGACGCGCTGCGATCTCGAACTCATCATACTCAAGCTCCTTGTCCTTATCATAAGGCAAGTGCAACACACTCACTGGCTGAGCAGAAAGTACGTCATTTACCAAGTCGCTATTTAGTATGTTTGAATCATTAAACCAAGACAGCTGATTTTCTTGCTTTTCAGCTTTAATGTGCTGGTAATAAATACCACTACCTAACTGTGCCAGCCTATTCTCTTGAGTCACTGGCGCAGGCATACCGAACCAACAGTTTAGGGCATTAATCACACTGGCGTTTGAACGACGATTAACATCGAGCGTCCAAAGGCTACTTTTGTCAAACTGGGCTTTCATATAATTGTAGTTGGCGACATCACCGCCGCGAAACCCATAAATGGCCTGCTTAGGATCGCCTACCAACAACAAAAAATCATGGTTGGTTTTATTAGTAGCCTGTTTGTCATTGGCCAACGGTTTACGTTTATTTGTTGGCAAATAGATGCTTTCAATCATAGTGGCTTGCTCGCCATTGATATCCTGCGACTCATCAATCAATGCCACTGGATAGTGATGACGAATATAACGTGCCAGCTTCTCTCCTTGCCGACCCGTTAATGCTTGGTTTAAACGTACCATCTGCAAGCTAAAGGTAGTTTCACCGCGCTCTTCTAATATAACCGGTAGCCTGTCACGTACCGTCAACACGATATGGCGATTGAGATTGGCTAAAATAGTAATAACGTATTCATCGAGCTTTTTGCTTTCTTCAATATACCGTTTAAAGTCACGAACCACCTGCAACTCATTAAATATCAAATTAACTCTTTCACCATCTTTTGGCTTGTAGAACTGTTTGCCTATATCATCAGTTTTCTGAAACGCTTCAATTAACTTTCCAGTATAAGTTTTTTTGTCTGATATGAACTTATAAGCGGCGGGACCAGACTCTTCTAACACTTGAACGATTTTCGGCCAGGACTCTCTGTTATTCTGCAACTGTCCTTTGGGAACTTCATAGTATTCGCCATCAGGCTTAAAGAAAGCATCAAGCTCATCGCTGCGCTCAATGATACTGCGGATAAGCCGCTCGTAGCCCTCCAAAGAAAAATCACTGCTCACAACCTCGTCAATTGGCGCAGAAATAAAATTCAGCGACCGAGTTACATAGCTTTTATGATCGCCCACCGCCGTCAGCTTACCTTGCTGATCCATCAATGCATACAATTTAGGTTGCTCGTGATACAGCCTACTTTGAAACTGACGCAACTCATCATGAATAATACTGTCCGTCACTTGCTCAATGCTGCTGTCTTCAATAATAGCCATGCCTTGCTGATGACCGGTCTCGCTACTGTACTCCTTCAACCATTTTTGCGCCAAGCTATCAAGGGTTCCGACAAACAGCTTGTCCAAGGTGGTTAATACAAGCGCCGTGCGTCGAATGGCTTCTGTCATTGGATAGCTGTATACATGATCAAGCAAGTAGCCGACCAGATGCAGATTGATAGGGTCTTGCATGATGCCATCTAAGCGCACATATTTAGCCTGAGCGACTAACCAGTCCTCACGATCTTTTTTTGCTTGTGCACGCTTTTCAGCAGCAGCTTTTTTGTCATGAGCTTTGTTATAAACAACGTCTTGATTTAGTTCATCTGCATCTATTTCAGCGTTTGAATCCGTATTTGAGCTATTGACTGCTTGCTTATCACTATCAGGTGTCACCTGTAATATATGTGGATACAAACTCTCTTTATTAGCGCGGTCAGCACTCAGGCTATTCACCCATTGCAGCAGCTGATAGAAATCCACCAAACGATCATGAATGCGCTGACGCATCTCAGCAGCCGCAGCGCGAGTAAAGGTCGTCGCAATGATTTGCTCTGGCGCACGCCGTGCCTCAATCAACAGACGCAGTACAATGCCAGTTAGTGTCCACGTTTTACCAGTACCAGCTGACGCTTCGATAAGATGCCGCCCCGTCAATGCAACATCAACCGCTGGTATCACATCCACCTTATTCTTAGGCTTAATCATATCGTGATTCGCAACCTCACTGTCAGTCATAGCCTGATATTTATCAAATGAATGAGGCTGGGTAGAAATGTCCATCATGTGAGTGGTGGCGGTAAATTCTGTCATAGGGGCGTACACTTTTTATTATCAATTAAACCAAAGGGCAAAAAACGAACCGTTTTAAACAGTTTTAAGTAACCAGCTAGCCTGCTAACTATCTAGACCAACTAGCGCTGTGAACATCGGCTCATACAGTGGCTGTGCTAACGTCGTTAATGCTGCTGATAAGGCTTTAAACGCGTCTTGATCACGCAGTACATATTGCCAAATGGCATGCTGCGAGCAGGTATCATATACCGTGTCTACGTGATAGTTAGGTCTTAGCCAATCTAAGAAGTCTGCGCGTTTTGGCCAATAGCTGCCAATCTCATCTTCACTCTCTGCCGCTTTTGCGCACTTATCAAGATAACTGAGCGCATATTCTGGCAATAAGGTAATCGGCACTTGACCGACTAGCTTGCCAAATATCGCCCACTTTATCAGCTCGGTCACGGCATCTTCATACACAATAGGGCTTAACTTAAATGTGATTACATCTTTATATTTACCAACTTGTGAGTTGGGCTTATTAAAACGCCAAATACTCACACCATCATTTAGAGCCACTTGCTCAGCAGTGGTACGTCTGGCAACTTGCCAATACAGATGCGACAACCAAAACTTGATTAAATGCTTGGGGCTAGCAGAATTGGGCAGTATGTTTAACCACTGCTTGGGTGAGTTTTCCGCATAGGACACGCCAGCCTGCAGATTAGAGGGATGGTGATTGGCATCTATCGATACTGATGTAGGAACTGATATTGGTACTGAACCTTTTATTTTAACTATTTTAGGCAATAGCTTCGGTAGTGGCGCATTATCAGCATGGTTCAACACAGTCGCTAACTCTAGCTGAACGGGATGCTCGGTGGTTGGGGTCAGTAGCTGCAAACCACCTATCTCGCTTGCCTCTAATATCTGGGCATCATCCAAGCCATTAGCAACTAGCTGTTCTTTAAATTCCTGACATTGCTGCTGCAGTTTTTGTTTTTGATTGGGCAAGGTCGTTTGGCGCGCCACACCTGCTGGCATGATTTTTTGATACATCAAGATTGGACTGTCTTGCGTGGCGGTGCTGTCGGTACTATTATTTGCTGCATCGCTCGCCAGCTCGTTAATCAGATACTCTTTTATCTGATAAGTCGTTAGATTGTCTAGGAATAGTGGCTCTTGATGTGCCATCGCTTCCTCACCCTGCACCACATGCACCTTTTGAGTACGCAAAAATGCCTTGGCAGGATGGCGCACTTGATAGGTCAATACCCCTTCAACGTCTATCTCTCCAATATTAAATACAGTTTCGGAAAGTGCCTTTTTAGTAAGGTCATTAACCTCACCAGAATCATTGAATACAGCTGTTGCGTCTAGTGACAACATCTCAGCTATTACATCTAAGGTTTGATTGTCTACTTGTCCTAACTGACCTAGAGATTGACCAAGCAGCTGAGCAATTGATTCGTACTGTGCTTTGGTAGGCAAGCTAACCAGTTCTGCATGCTCACTAAATGCTCTGCCCTTTAAGGTATTAAACACTGCTTGCCAAAGCGGCGCCGGAGGAAACTGACGTTTTTGCGTAAGCTTGGTTCTGCGCATGGCTGTATTCAAAAGAACATCTAACTCATCTGCATTATCAATAAGTCTGTTGTCTTGAATATCATTTTCAGTGTGCATAGCTGTGCTTTCATTCAAATTGAGCTTAGGAGTGTCAGACGCTTGCTCACAAACATCTGCGTCTTCAATGTCTGTTTCAAACAAACTCTCATGAAACGGCAGTGCCGGATGCTCAGTCAGCAGCCACTGTTTAATCAATTTAGGTAAATAACGCTTAAGGCTCTCGGTGGTAGAATCAACATTCTCAGGTAATGTGTCTAACGCTTCAAGCGAGTTGACCTGCCACTGCACCTCACCTTGCAAAAATTGTAATAGCTCACTAACTGGGTTGGCTGGCAGGTGCTCGTGGGTATCCAACAGACTTTGACCGTTATAAAATATCCAGCAAGCACTGCGCGCACACAGCAAGGCATCTAAAAATGCACCATTATCATCATCTTCACTGACTCTATCACCGCGGCGGGCATTGGTGGCTTTCATCAAATCATAGCGATTATCAAGATCACGCCCAGGAAATTCAGACAGATCCATATTGAGCATCACCACCAAATCAAAAGGCACATTTCTGAGCGCCCCAAATCGACCAAAGGTAATCACCCCAGTCGGCTCGGCACTGACCTGCTGACTCTCAAGCTCTGCTTCAATACTGTCCAGCATAAAATTCAGCTTTAATGGCAACTGCTCAACGCCTGCCAGCCTTTGCTCTACTTCTTTTTTGTTAGCATTACTGACACTATCGCTACTGGCGTACTGTCTATAGTGACGATTGGCCCTCAGGCTTGATTTAAAGCCATTCATAGCGTTATAGATGGCGCGCATCGTACGCGTTTGATCGACATCACTAAAGTAGCGATGAATGACTTGTTTCTCAATCTGATCAAGCCAATCTTCCGCTTTTAGTTTTTGTGTATGATCATCACGGCGCGCAGTCAAACCGGCATAAATACGACAAAGCGCTTCAATAATTATCGCATCATTTAGGCTCACTTGCGGCAGCGGCAAACTCATTTCCGGCAAGGCAGTGCTTGGCCACTCTTCCTGTGCCAAAGGATATAAGCAATCGCTTAAACTGGCCTCTGGCATCACGAGACCCAAGGTTAATCTATCTAACGCTTGAGCAAAGGTAAATCGGTAGTCATAGTCGTTGCTATCTAGGGTTTGTTTAAGATGCCATTCATCAAAGCCGCGAATAAAGCCTGCCTCTACCAGTAAATCACAGCCACGGCTCATCTGATCATGGGTTAAGCCAAAACTTTCATGCAGCGGTGGCAGCATTAGCCAATCAAGCACCTCGGCGGCTTCAAAGCGGGCACTATGACTGCCTAACAGCTTATAAAAACCAATGATGGCTTCCCATAGCTGACGAATATCTGCATCGACCACACCAGTTACCTTTGCAGGCAAGGTCAAACCGTCTTGACCTTTACCACTGACGAAAATAGAGCTGATCAGCGCATGGTGACGCTCAACATCGGGCAGCAACACGACAATATCGGATATATGGCGTTTTTTCTTACCAGGTTTTAATGGCTCATTCAACCAGCGCCCAATCATAATACGCAGTACTTCAAGTTGACGCTGCAAACTATGGCATGAATGAATACTTAGGCTATTATCTTGTGCAGACATTGCCCAAAAACGCTCCTTCTCAAAGCGTTTATTCTCTAATGCTTCATCGTCATACCACGGCGTCTCTTGCTCATCTTGATCAGAGCCGGTCTCTAGTTGTTTACTGACTGCTTGCGATACTTTGGCCGCGGTCGCTTGCTGGGTAGACTGCTCATCGAGCATCAACACATCATTTTGTAAACGTCTCAATAAGCTTACGCTCTTTTGCAGCTGTTGCGCACTATCATCAAAATCAATACTGAACTCGTCGCTCAAGCCATCATTGCTATCATCGCCCTCATTAAAGATGTCCTGCCACTCAACGAGTGCGTCTTGGTATTGCTCATTACCCGATAAATTTGCGAGCATCGCAAAAGTATCACGCGACTGTTTGCCCAAACGTGATAGCAAACTGTGCCCATAATCACGCAGAAACACGCTTTCAGGGTTAATGATCTGTTGACGCTGTAGCCATGATTTATCAACAATATCCGCCCAAAACAGCTTGGATGGGTTGTAGTGCAGCAGTGTGATATCCATGTATTGTGACAAGCGCTGTAAAAAGTCGAGCTCGGTTTGTGGCAATTGCTGAATGGTAAAAATGCGCAGAACTTTGGGCAGTTGAGCACGCTCATTCGCCTTGTTGCTTTTTAGTGCTGACCAAAAAGTATCCTCAAGTGCCACCCGGTGCTGATGCACATCGGCAAACAAATGCGACCATAAGAAACGCTGCGCGACCTCTAACTCTACATAGTGCGCCACCAACCATTCAGGGGTGCCACGTGCATACTTATCGAAGCGCAAGGATAGTGCATCCTTATCCGCTATCAGCGCATCCACATTAAGCGGCTTATTATGTGACCACAGATCCAACCAGTCCTCACGATGGGTTAAATAGCGGTTAAACACCCTCGCCAAATCACTTGCCAGCTGCCAAATACGCGCATCTTGCTGTGCCTTATCCTGCTGAACTTCTTCTTGCGGCTCATCAATCAAAGACGCCAGCAGTGGATGAACGGGATGTTTTTCATCAGCGACAATCGCCTCTTGATAGTAAGTCAAATAACCAAACAATCGCCACTGCATTACCGTTGGTGACAGCACTGCCACCTCAGGCACATTCAACGTTGACGCTACAGGGTTTTGTTCTAATAAATAGGCATTGTGGCGGCTCAACACATCCTGTATCAATATCCACTGATACTGACCCCAAAACGTCGTCGTTACTAAGGTACTGATACCCGCTTGGCTTGCAATAGACTTGTCTAGCCAATCACCAAGTACCATTGATGGCACAATGACAACAAACTCTTCAAAAATGGGTTGATTTTTGGACTTATAGGCCTCCAACAACTGCTCAACTAAAAGCTCGGTGCGGTGCGACTGAATAATGGTAAACATAAATGAGGTAATCTATTTGAATGAATAAAGCTGGAATAGTAAAAATTGAGTATTAAAAACAACACGACAAGCGTGTAAATTTTACGGCAAAGCTGATGATAGCGTATGGTTTCATACTTTTTATGAAGAAGAAACGTGGTAGGCAACACTCATCAATCTATGTTTGCTGCTCGTTAGTCTGTTGCATTTCTGCTAGCATAATATCGATTAAAAACAGTAGATATTATAGTACCAATTCATGCATAACACCCTGTGTTTGGCAGTAAAACTGTCGCTAATAATAAACGATGAGTATTAATAACACGGTTGGTAGTGAGAAAAGCTAATAACGTGCGCAATCTGCTGATCAGTGTGCCACTGTTCGCGGTGGTTTACCAGCACGTCACCTATAAAGCAAGAGCGCTTGCGACAACGGATGTCGCTCTACCCTTTACCTAAACTTTTTTGTTAAAGAGATAACAGAATACTATGCCCATGCGCCCCATTGATGCCATTTTCGTTCATCCTAAACGCCGGTTGTATGTTGTATACTACCGCGGTGAGCTGTGGGAATTGCCCCGCATGAAAATTGATGATAGGTCATGGCAAAACAGGCAGCCTTATACTGAAGATAGCAGTGGTCTTTATCTTAGCATCCATCAAGCCATTAGCGACCCGATATTGACCCAAAAACTTCGTACTTTAAACTTGCCAGCAGCGGTGCGTGGCAGCACGTTACCACGCTTTGAAGCATGGTGGGAAGCCCAGGGTTTTAAATGGCTTAAAGACAAACTTACCACCGGTGAATCGCCATTGGCCGCGCATCAGGCTTTGCAAGCATTGTCTACTAATATGGCAGCTACTCAAGCGACTGATAAACAAAACGCGCCTGTTTCAAGCTTCCAAGTAGTATCTAATGATGCTAGCAGTAATAACGAAAATAATCCTACCCAACAAAAACTAATGAGCCAAGTACGGCAGCACCTGTAGCAAAAGACGCGGACATCTTTGCTCATATGCTGGCAGATTTAGTAGACGAAGTATTAAACCATCAAGAATAAATCTGTTACCATTTATCATCTACTCTATCAATTAACCACATTAACCAAAAAAAAGAGCGGTAACTTATGAGAGATTACAAGCTGCTATTAGCGGGGCTTATTTTACTGCTGCTGATTATTTTTATCGCCATCTTTACTTGGTTATGGACCAGTAACCGCAAAAATATGGACCCTTTGCCGATTATGGCAAATAACAATGATACATCGTCTGCGGATAATGACGAAAATACCATTGCGAAAAGCACCTTGCAAATCCAAGCAGAAGATGGGCTGCAAGCACCTTTAGATGCGGTGATTGCAAGCTTTCAAGCACGCTACCCAAATATGCAAATATTAACAAATTATGTGTCTTCGGCTGCCCTTTTAACGTTATCCGATAATGATTTTGCCGACAGTCATCGCACCGACGATGAGCGCGCGTCTTTTCTCATAGATACCGATTTAATCATTGCGAATGGCAAGCTGTCAAAAGAGCGCCTAGCGCCTTTGCAAGAACAATTAAAAACCGCTCAAGACAAGCACAACCAGAACAAATTAAATGATAGTAGCACCCAAGTTAAAAAAGCAGAAGATGGCGTAGATGAAGCTGATGCAGAAGTGGCGGCTCACGCCAAAAGCGATAATACCAATACCCGTAGCCTGAGTTCTTTTGGCTATGCCCTACAAGGCGAGCAAGCGGTAGATGGCGTGGTATTAACGCAAAACCCTGCGGCGATTAATTTTAGAAATTTTTTGCTCTCAAGTACCGGACAAGATATCTTAAGCCAGCATAATTATACCAATATCGACGGTTATAAGAATGATATGGACAATTTATTTCAACCAAGTTCACGCGCCAAACAAGCAACCGGCGAGCTCTCGGTAGATGTATCCGACGCGCTTAGCAATGGTAAATAAGTCTAAGGCCCGCTGCCTGATGATTACGCATTGCTTTTGTCAGACCTTTTTTTTACAATAGCACTCCACCACGCGCCTATAGCTCAACAGGATAGAGCAGTTGCCTCCTAAGCGATCGATCGGGGTTCGAGTCCCTGTGGGCGCACCAATCTATTATATTAATCACTGTATTTAGACATAACCTCGCATTACCTCAACTCCTTTAGCTCGAATCCTTTATTTTAAAGAATTAAGAGCTCATAAGCCTAAGCGCACGAACGCTATTGAACAATAACGTTTTCCACCTCTGATATCATTATTCATGACAAGAATTATCAGCAAGCGCGTTTAAGATGTCACATGACACCGCTGGTGCACTACTGGTACATTTTTGCCGTAAAAACGTGAGATGTTGTTTTAACTGCATCAACTCTTTTATACGATTTTCCACCGCCTCAATATGCTCGTCCAACAACGCATCCACATCGTCACAATCTCTGCCAGGTTCATTCCAATACTGCAATAGCACCCTTACTTCATCTAACGCCATATCAAGCGCGCGGCAGTGCAAAATAAATTGTAGGCGTTCAATGTGTTCTTCATTATATAAACGATAATTTCCTGCACTGCGAGAAGGCTCTGGCAACAAACCTTCCTTTTCATAGTAACGAATGGTTTCTACTGTGGCGCCTGTACGTTTAGCGAGCTCTCCGATTTTAATCAACATGATTGCCTCTTTAAAATTAAACATTAAAGTAACTATAAGGTTAAATATAGAGGAAATCAAATTTATCCAGTTGCATGTAAATGCCCTTGATTCTGAAGCCACTACAGGGTTCATAATAAGTTTATTGAAATAACGCTTATAACAACACAAGTTATTAGGACAACGCATTAGGAAAAATAGTTATGCAATATCATATTGAAGGTATGGACTGTGCCAGCTGCGTCGGTAAAATCGAAACGGCGCTTGCCCGTATGCCTGACGTCTCTGACATACAGCTTAACTTCACCACCGAAAAGTTAACGCTAACACTAGCGCTTAATGGGTCTATGCAGTTTAGTGATGTCGAGAAAACCATCAAACGTCTTGGTTTTGGTATATCTGCTATGACAAATCAATCAACGGCATCAAATAGCAGCAGTCAATCAGTTATAGCGCAGCAGCGCTGGTGGCAAAGCCGTAAAGGCAAGCAAGTGGTTGGTGTTGGTATTTTGATAGGTGTTGCCTATGCGCTGTCGTTACTTTTTCCCGATTATGGTATGTGGGTATTTGCTGTTGCAGTCATTGTGGGTGTTTTCCCCTTTGCTCGCAAAGCTTTAGCCTTGGCGATGACTGGCACACCTTTTTCGATTGAGATACTGATGACGGTTGCGGCAATCGGTGCGCTTATCATTGGTGAACCTGAAGAGGCAGCAGCAGTGGTTTTCTTATTCTCAGTCGGTGAGCTATTAGAAAGCGTGGCTGCTGATCGCGCGCGTGCTGGCATTAGAGCGTTGGCATCACTGGTTCCAAAAACTGCCATTTTATTAGATGAGCAAGGTGGACAGCGTGATGTTCCTGCAGACTCGTTAAAAATAGATGACTTAGTACTGGTACGCCCTGGCAATAAGGTATCTGCTGATGGTGTTATTACCCAAGGCGTATCCAGCCTTGATGATTCGCCAGTCACCGGAGAGTCTATCCCTGTTGCCAAAACGATAGGTGACAAAGTGTTCGCAGGGTCGATCAATATGGATGGCGCGCTGCAAATACGCGTAGAAAAAACAGCTGCTGACAATACCATTGCGCGTATTATTGAGCTGGTAGAGCAAGCTAAGCCTCCAAAGCACCCACTGCGCGTTTTATCGAAAAATTCAGTCGCTACTATACCCCAGCAGTGATGGCGATCGCCGCCTTAGTTATTATCATCCCGCCATTAGCGATGGGAGGCGAATGGGTAACTTGGCTATATCGCGGTCTAGCACTATTACTCATTGCTTGCCCTTGCGCACTCGTACTCTCAACACCAGCCGCTATCGCATCGGGTTTGGCTGTTGGCGCGCGTCGCGGTTTGCTTATCAAAGGCGGTAGCGCTCTTGAAATCATTGGTCGTGTTAATACCGTTGCTTTTGACAAGACTGGTACGTTAACTGAAGGCAAACCCCGCGTTACCGACGTTATCGCTTTTACCGAACAACATATGGATACTCAAGGTGGAAATACGATATTAGCGTTGTTTGCCAGTGTCGAGTCCGCCTCTAGTCATCCGCTTGCAAAAGCCATCATTGATCATGCTAAAGCCACTAACATTGCCATACCAGTCGCTCCCAAAGCTTATGCTACTGCTGGTAAAGCTGTTCATGCAACGGTAGCTGGGCGCTCCTTAGCCATCGGTTCTCCTGTTTATGCTGCTAATGAAATTTCGATAACCCCTAAACAACATGCTCTAATTGAAGCGCTACAAAATGAAGGGAAAACGGTTTCGGTACTTTTCGATGAGCAAAGCCGTGAGGTGCTAGGCTTGGTAGCGTTACGAGATGAGTTGCGAGACGACACCAAAGAAGGTGTGGCACAACTTAAAGCGATGGGCGTGCGCTCTGTTATGCTGACAGGCGACAACCGTCTAACCGCGCAGGCGCTTGCCAATCATTTAGATGTCGAATGGCAAGCCGAGCTATTGCCCGAAGATAAACTGCGTCTGCTAAACGAGATGAAGAATAATCATAAAATAGCGATGATAGGCGATGGTATCAATGACGCGCCAGCGCTAGCGACTGCCGATGTTGGTATTGCGATGGGCGGTGGTACGGATGTCGCTATTGAAACGGCTGACATCGCCTTGTTGAAAAGTCGCGTGACCGATGTCGCTCATTTGATTGCCCTGTCGCGCGCAACGCTCTCTAACATTCATCAAAACGTGATTTTTGCGCTGGGCCTAAAAGCCGTGTTTCTAACCACTACTGTGTTGGGTATCACTGGTTTATGGATTGCTGTGTTGGCTGACACTGGTGCAACGGTGCTGGTCACGATTAATGCTTTGCGATTATTACACTTTAAAGGTGCTCCGTTACTTGATGAAAGGAAATAATTAACAGGTTTTTAAACAATTACTCGCACCTTTTCTCAATGCAGCCATCATTAGTATTTAGAGGCACTACTATGTGCTAATACTTAAAATACGAAATTTAAAGCAAAAAATCACTTTTTTAATGATAATAATAATCATTAGTGTTATAATTATTTTCGTATTTAGCATCCACATCTTTTAACTCAAAACCCTCAACTACTTCTATCTGAAAGGAAATACGATGCCGTATCTTTCACGTTCCGAATCTGCCCAAAAAAAACAATTAAGAATGGCAGTCAAGATTGGCTTATTAATGAGTATTAGCCATGCTGCATACGCTGAAGAAACGGCAAATAGTATTGAAAATGACCAAAATAAAAAAGAGAATATTGCTACGGTTAGTTCGACACCAGCGACGACCTTAGATACCATCACGATTTACGCTGACAGCTACCGTAGTACGGGTACTAAAACTGCATTAGACCCTAGTGATGCCCCAATGAGCTATAGCAGAATCAATCAAGAACTATTACAAAAACGTCAAGCAGATAGCGTTAATGCGGCGTTACGTTATGAGCCTGGGGTGAGTACTGAGAGCCGCGGTACGGTATCTATTTTTGATGAATACAACATTCGTGGTTTTAAGACTTATTCCAATTTTTATGATGGATTGCGCCTCCCCTACGACGGCGCTTGGAACCTGATGCCGCAAGTAGACATTTATGCGACTGAAGCGGTAGAAGTGTTAAAAGGCCCAGCATCTTCACTTTACGGCTACGCGGCACCAGGTGGCATGGTCAATCAGGTCGCCAAAACACCAAAAAGCACCCAAGAGTCTGAAGTACAGTTGCGCTTTGGCAATCAAAACCTCAAAGAAGTGGCAGTCGATATGACCGGCCCTATCTCAGATACGCTCAATTATCGCTTGGTGGCATTAAAACGTAAAAAATAGGGACAGATGCAGACCACAGAAGAAGAGCGCACTTTAATTAATCCGTCACTTGAATGGCGACCGACAGAAGATGTCTCCGTTCTTGCCAATCTTTTTTACCAAGACGATCCAGAGATGGTGCCTTCTACTCCGCTTCCTGCAGTTGGGACAGTCTACAATGCCAGCTATGGCAAGCTAGATAGTGATGCCTACGCAGGTGACGAGTGGAATCATTTTAGCAAAGAAGTTCTGATGCCAAGTGTGACTGTCAACTGGGCTATCAATGACAAATTAACCTTTAAGCATATCCTACGCTATACCGATGCCGAAGCGCAGCAGCGCAATATGTACAATCAAGAAGGGTTTATCACGGGTAGCGATAAGATTTTAAATCGTGTGGCCTATACCACTGATGAAAAGATGAACAACTGGACCACCGACAATCAGCTGGCTTATCAGTTAGATACTGCCAATACATCGCATAATTTATTATTCGGTGTGGAATATCAAGAAACGGACAGTAGCGCCACTTATTACGATGCTGGCGCAGATGGCACCCCCAACCTTGATTTGTCCAATCCCGATTTTTCGCAAATCGATGCTGGCACACTACCATTAGATATTTATCGACAGAAACAAGACATCGAACAAAGCCAGCTGGGATTTTATTTACAAGATGAGATGCAGTGGCAAGATTTGACGGTAGTGGCAGGATTACGCCACGATAAGTTCGACAGTACTACCGAGCAAACCGACGCCTCTAAAGGTGCGGTTTATAGTAACAAAACGATTGATAACAGCGCATCAAAAACCAGTGGTCGCCTTGCTGCCATTTATGACTTTGATAATGGCTTCTCTCCTTATGCCAGCTATTCACAGTCGTTTCAGCCTGTTGTCGGTAGCAACTTTGTTACTAATAAGGCATTTGAGCCCACCACCGCTGACCAGTTAGAAGCTGGTATCAAATATCTGTCCCCAGATCGCGCCACACAAGGAACGTTGGCGGTGTTTGATATTACGCAAAAGAACGTCGTGGTGGCTGATGAAATCAGTTATAGAAGTCAAACTCAAACGGGTGAAATCACCTCTAAAGGGTTCGAGGTTTCAGGCAGCCACATGCTAAGTGATTGGGTAGATATTGCTGCAAGCTACAGCTATACCGATGCTGAGATTACCGAAGATGAATTCAACCCTGACGTGGTCGGCAATACGCCAGCACAAACCGCTAAACACAAAGCAACACTGTGGGCAGACTATTACGCCACAGATAAGCTTACTCTCAATGCAGGGGTTCGATATGAAGACGGCATGCAACTTGATAAGCAAAATTCAGACGAGCTGCCAAGTGTGACCTTGGTAGATATTGGTGGCAGCTATCAAATCCATCCGATGCTCACCGTTGGCGCTAGTATCAATAATTTGTTTGATAAAACCTATGTCGGTACTTGCTACGATAGTAATAACTGCTGGATGGGACCCGAGCGCCAGATGTCCGTCAGTCTGAAGGCCAACTTTTAAACAATATATAGCTTATCATTACTAGAGAATGTCAATTTTATATACTGGCGTTATCCAAACTGATGACTTAAAACATGAAACACTTAAATTAAGAAAGGTATCAAAATGGCAAAACCCGCTCCAAGAATACTGAATGTTATTTGCACCAAATACATCACGCCACATATGTGCCGCGTCACGCTTGGCGGTGCTGGCTTGATTGACTTTCCAACAGATCAAGAAAGCGCTTATATCAAACTCATATTTCCTCAAGGCCATGGGACTCGACCACTAATGCGCACCTATACTATAAGTGGTCAACGTGAGGATGAAATAGATGTGGATTTTGCTTTGCATGACGCTGAAGGGCCTGCTTCAATGTGGGCACGTAACGCCCAAGTGGGTGAGCAAATATTGGTCGGCGGCCCAGGGCCAAAGAAGCTGATTAATAATGAGGCAGATTGGTTTTTATTGGTTGGTGATATGACAGCGCTACCAGCCATTAGCGTTAATCTTGCCCAGCTACCTGCTGATGCCTGCGGCTATGCAGTCCTTGAGGTCACCAGTGAAGCGGATAAGCAACTACTCAAAAAACCAGACAACGTTGACATTCACTGGGTGATCAACTCACATCCAAATACCGAAAGCAGCCCATTACTTGAAAGGGTTAAAACGCTTACGTGGCTAGCAGGCCAGCCTGCGGTGTGGGCAGCATGTGAATTTCATAGTATGCGCGCCCTGCGCCATCACTTTAAAACATATTTTTCAATACCAAAAACGCATTTATACATATCCAGCTATTGGAAAGTCGATAGCACAGAAGACCAGCATAAAGTTGAGAAGCAGAAAGATGCAAAAAATCTAGGGGCTGTATAGAATTGAGGAACCATTGAAAAAAAATAAGCAACGCCTTACTCTACTGTTTACCACAACAAAGAAATAAGGCGTCACTTATGACTCGCACCAAGCTCAACGATGAACTTTGGCACAAGCTATTTATTATATTGCGACAAATTAA